>JBBSCW010000053.1:0-13433 GCA_038249855.1 Bacteroidales bacterium | reverse complement strand
CGCCCGAAAATATTTATTGCGGTCTTAAACGCCGTCAGAAAAAACAATTTAAGCGGAATAAAAAGGAATATGAACGACTTTCGGATCATATCGGATTGCTGCCATTGGTCATGGTTTCGCCTAGCGACTCAAGTCTGATAGCGGACGGAAGCGAAGAACGCAGAAAATTTATTGATGGCGTCATTTCGCAATACAATAAAACCTATCTACTTAATTTATTGCAATACAACAATGCGTTGAAACAGCGGAATGCTCTGCTGAAGCTCGAAAACATGACTGATGATTCACTGTTCGAGATTTGGGAAGAGCAAATGAGTTTTTACGGTAACTATATATATGAACAAAGAAATTTGTTTCTGGAAGAATTTGTTCCTGTTTTTCAAAAAATATACACACAAATTTCCGGCGATAACGAAAAAGTAAGTCTGACCTACTGCTCACAACATGATAATCGTGACATTAAAGCTTCATTGCAGAGTACCCGCGAAAGAGACCGAATTTTAGGATATTCAACTCAAGGAATTCATAAAGATGAACTTGAAATGTTACTTGATGCTTATCCGATTAAACGAGTTGGTTCGCAGGGTCAGAATAAAACCTTCTTGATTGCGATTAAATTGGCACAATTTGAATTCTTAAAACGTACACATAAATTTCCACCAATATTATTACTCGATGATATTTTTGACAAACTCGATTCCAAACGAGTTAAACAAATAATTCAACTTGTCTCCAGCGAATTGTTTGGTCAAATATTTATTACCGATACCAACCGCGAACATTTAGACATACTTCTATCCCAATTAGACCAGAAAGCAACCATATTTAAGGTTCAAGATGGTGTAATTAATCTGATTTAGTTTCATAATAATAGTTTAGCATAAATATTTTTTGTTGTGAAAGATTTTTCACGATAAAACTTTCAACACACCATAATAGTTTGTTGAAAACTTTTTTAGAAAACTTTTTCGTCATTCTTAAATTTTAATTATCTATTTATCAACTATATTGATTATATTTTAGAAAATTATTGAAAGAATCGAAGAAATAATGTAATCCAGATGTTTGTTTCTATTGAAATTTTTGCCTAATATTGTAGTTCGATTTTTAAAACAAATATCATTTTATAAACCCCTAACAATTATCATATTAAATTTATCTACTGTGAAAACAAAAACTTATTCTCCAGAAGAAATTAAAAAGGCATCATTCGAATTTTTCAAGGGTGATGATTTAGCAACGATGGTATGGAGTACAAAATATGCATTGAAAGATTCCTTTGGCAATGTATATGAACTCACTCCCGATGACATGCACCGAAGATTGGCAAGAGAAATTGCACGTGTCGAGAAAAAATATCCTAATCCACTATCGGAAGATGAGCTTTTTGAGTTATTCAGAAACTTTAAGTATATAGTTCCACAGGGAAGTCCAATGACGGGAATTGGCAATGAATATCAAGTGGCTTCTTTGTCAAATTGTTTTGTAATTGGTTTTGATGGAGATTCAGATTCCTATGGAGCTATTATCAAGATTGATGAAGAGCAAGTTCAATTAATGAAACGTCGTGGAGGTGTTGGACATGACCTTTCACACATTCGCCCGAAAGGTTCTCCAGTTAAAAATTCGGCATTAACTTCTACAGGAATTGTTCCTTTTATGGAGCGATATTCCAATTCTACTCGTGAAGTAGCTCAAGATGGTCGCCGTGGTGCATTGATGCTAAGCGTATCAATTAAACATCCTGATTCAGAATCTTTTATCGATGCTAAAATGGAATCTGGTAAAGTTACTGGTGCCAATGTTTCGGTCAGAATTGACGATGATTTTATGAATGCAGCGTTGAATAATACTCCATACACTCAACAATACCCTACAAGTTCTAACGAACCGACATATACTAAGGAAGCGAATGCCAAGGAAATTTGGAAGAAAATAATTCACAATGCTTGGCAATCGGCCGAACCAGGAATTTTATTCTGGGACACCATTATTCGTGAGTCTGTTCCTGATTGTTATGCCGATTTGGGTTATAAAACTGTTTCGACGAATCCTTGTGGTGAAATTCCATTGTGTCCTTACGATAGTTGTCGTCTATTGGCCATTAATTTATATTCGTATGTGCAAAATCCATTTACAACCGATGCTTATTTCGATTTTGAATTATTCTCCAAACATGTGAAAATAGCTCAACGCATCATGGATGATATTATCGATCTAGAAATGGAGAAAATTGAAGCTATTATGGCCAAAATAAAATCCGATCCAGAAGATGATGATATAAAATTAACTGAAATTCAATTGTGGGAGAAAATTAAAACAAAAACATCTGAAGGTCGCCGTACTGGAGTTGGCACTACTGGCGAAGGTGATATGTTGGCTTCTTTAAATTTTAGATATGGAACTGATGAAGCAACTGAATTCTCAGAAAGTGTACATAAAGCAGTAGCTTTGGCAGCCTATCGCTCGTCGGTAGAAATGGCTAAAGAACGTGGTGCATTTGCTCATTACGATGCTAAACGTGAAGTAAACAATCCTTTTATTCAAAGACTTCGCAAAGCTGATCCAGCTTTATACAAAGATATGGTTGAATACGGACGACGCAATATTGCTTGTTTGACCATTGCTCCTACTGGCACCACCAGCATAATGACACAAACTACTTCTGGTATCGAACCTGTATTTATGCCAGTTTACACCCGTCGTCGGAAAGTAAATCCGAACGATAGAAACTCCAGGATTGATTATGTTGATGAAAGTGGAGATTCATGGGAAGAATACGTTGTGTTCCATCATAAATTCGTAACTTGGATGGAATCAAATGGCTACCCAACTGCCAAGCATTATTCCAAAGAAGAAATAGAAGTGTTGGTTGAAAAATCACCTTATTACAAAGCTACCGCTAATGATGTAAATTGGTTGAAAAAAGTACAAATGCAGGGTCGCATTCAGAAATGGGTCGACCATTCCATCAGTGTAACCATCAACTTACCAAACGATGCAACTGAAGAGCTAGTTGGTAAATTATACGAAGAAGCTTGGCGTTGTGGTTGCAAAGGTGTTACTGTTTATCGTGATGGTTCGAGATCGGGCGTATTAATTGCAACTACCGAAAAGAAAGAGGAGAAAAAAGAAGAAAAAACCATTTGTTTCCCAACTGACGAAGAACATTTCATCCGTCCCAAAGAATTAAAATGTGATGTAGTTCGTTTCCAAAATTCCAAGGATAAATGGATTGCTTTTGTAGGTCTTAAAGACGGTCGTCCGTATGAAATTTTCACAGGATTGGCCGATGATGAAGAGGGAATTTTATTACCAAAAACTGTAGTTGATGGTAAAATTATCAAAACTGTAGACGATGCAGGAAATAAAAGGTATGACTTCCAATTCACCAACAAAAGAGGATTTAAAACTACTGTTGAAGGTCTTTCGCACAAATTTGATAAAGAGTTCTGGAACTATGCAAAACTCATCTCAGGAGTTTTACGCTACGGAATGCCAATCGATCAGGTGTTGAAATTAGTATCAGGATTACAGCTTGATAATGAGTCGATTAATACTTGGAAAGTTGGAGTAGAACGAGCATTGAAAAAATACATTCCTGATGGAACTCAAATTTCAGAACAAACCTGCCCCAATTGTGGTCAAAAATCTTTGGTTTATCAAGAAGGTTGTTTAACTTGTAACAATTGTGCTTACTCACGTTGTGGATAATTAATTGAATAAAAAAACGGATACTGAATGTGTCCGTTTTTTTTTGATAAATAGTATTTGAGCTATTAATTGCCATCCCATTTATGGGGTGGTTAAATGAATAAAAGATACATTGGCTTTAGCCAAATTAGATATTTAATTTGGCTAAAGCCTTGTTTATATAAAATATCTTGTCCACCCCATAAATGGCGCGGAAATTAAAAAACAAACCTTAGCCATTTGCCTAAGGAATAAGACATTGTTTAACTGCAATTAGATGTTAGCTTTGAAAAACAAATTATTTACCTGTATATTAGCTATTTAATATCATAAACATGAGAAAAACACTCTTTATTAGCTTTCTTTTTATTTTTCATCCTTCACTTTGGGCAAACGGAACAAAAATGACATTCAGTGAAAATGTAAATGATTTCTTCAAACCCATCGTTTATTATCTTGATAAAATTCTTTTTTGGGATCCAATTGCTGCTCTGGGAATTCAGTTAGATACAAAAATTCCATTTATCATTGTTTGGTTAATTTTTGCTGCGATATTTTTCACTATATACTTTCGTTTCATCAATATCCGGGGATTTAAACATGCCATAGATTTGGCTTTCGGGAAATATGACAAAGATGGACATGATGGCGAAATATCACATTTTCAGGCAATTTCAACCGCTTGTGCTTCTACAGTAGGGTTGGGAAATATAGCGGGAGTTGCAGTTGCCATAAGTTTGGGCGGTCCAGGAGCTACTTTTTGGCTTATAGTTGCTGGATTTCTAGGCATGACTACTAAATTTACTGAATGTACTTTGGGCGTGAAATATCGTAAAATAAATGCTGACAATTCAGTTTCCGGCGGACCAATGTATTATTTAAAGGAAGGTTTCGCTTCGAAAGGTTGGAAACGGACAGGAAAAACATTGTCAATCATGTTTGCTGTGTTTGCTACGATTGGTGCATTTGGAATTGGAAATATGTTTCAAGCGAATCAAGTAGTTGCACAAGCTATTGTTACATTTCCCGCGTTGGATGGTTATCAATTAGGTTTAGGAATTATAATTGCACTTTTAGTTGGCGTTGTGATTATTGGCGGTATTAAAGGAATTGCGAGGGTAAATGATAAACTATTCCCCATTATGGCAATTTTCTATATTGTGTCATGCTTGGTGGTTATAGCAATGAATTTCAAAAATCTAGGAGAAGCCTTCGTGCTTATTTTCGATGGTGCGTTTAATGCCGATGCTGCCAAAGGAGGTTTTGTAGGCGTAATGATCATGGGATTTCGCAGGGCTGCATTTTCTAATGAAGCGGGAGTCGGATCAGCTGCCATTGCCCACTCTACAGTAAAAACTCAGAAACCAGTTACCGAAGGCTTAGTAGCTCTTCTTGAACCATTTATCGATACAGTGGTGATTTGTACTATGACTGCACTTGTCATCATAGTTACCGGACTTTACAACAATCCGCAACAATTGACTGGAACTGAATTAACTTCTGCTGCATTTACCACAGTTTCGCCTTGGTTCCCCTATTTATTGCTCCCCACCATCATACTTTTTGCCTATACTACCATTATTTCGTGGTCGTATTATGGTGTCAAAAGTTTCGATTTTTTAGTAGGCGATTTTACTGAAAAAACCTTTGGAAAAAGGATTTATGCCACACGCTTGTATCAGGTTGTTTTCTTAATTATCACGGCTCTTGGTTCTGTTTTGAGCCTAAGTGCATTGGTCGATTTTTCAGATATGTTGATTTTAGCCATGGCAGTTCCGAATATTATTGGGTTATTATTTTTAGCTCCCGAAATCAAAAAAGAATTAAACGAATATATGAAATGGATAAAAACTAACTAAATAATATGATTCAAGAATTAACACAAAGCCTGATTGTTAGCGAAAAACAAACAGCAGAAAGTTTAGGGTCGGGACTATTACCTGTATTTTCGACTCCTGCATTAGTAGCTTTTGCCGAAAATACTTGCATGAAACTTATCGATACAAAGGAAGGATTTTCAAGTGTAGGGATATTTATTCAAGTCGATCATTTAAAAGCAAGTCTTGTAGGTGAAAAAATTACGTGTATTGCCAAGCTTCTCGAAGTTGCAGATCGAAAATATAGCTTTGAATTTGAGATGACCAGTGAAAAAGGTAACACTGTAGGAAAAGGAAAACACGATAGAGTAGTGATTGATATTGAAAGGTTTATGGACAAAATTAAGAGTTGAGATGGTTTGTTTAAAGAAAAAAAAGCTAATTTGACACTATTGCTATCTTTTATCCAAACATTCCCTTATAATCAATATACTGGTCATTATTGTTTGGGTGTAATATACACAAGAACAGATATGACTGACGACTTATCTGAAACTGAAATTTATCAAGTGAAAGAGTTACAAGAAGAATACGAAACACCAAACAAAAAAGTTGGGGATAGAGAAGTTACGACAGTTAAGAATTTAAAGTCTATTACTTCTGTTATTCGGGACTTTGATTTTTTCGCATCTGAAAAATGGAAAATTGCAAGTGATAAACAAGGCTCCGGAAATACTGCAAATATTGGGTCAGTTGTGGATATAGCAGATTTAAAAAGCGGCAACGGAATTTTCAGTAATTTAGGTGAAGAATGGTTTGATGAATACTGGATAAATCACGGTTCAGCTACAATGATAAAGGATGGAAAACCTATCAAAATAACTACATTAAAAGATTTTTTAGAATTTAAAGGAAGAAATGATTTATTTGAAAAAATTGTTTCAAAATCTACAAATAAAAGAGTAAAATGAGAGTAATAGTTCCTCCAATAAAAAGCCAAGGAATCAAAACTAAGTTAGTTCCGTGGATTATGGACCTAAAACCGAAGGTTGAGGGAAAATGGATTGAACCTTTTTTAGGTACAGGAGTAGTTGCTTTCAATTCAGGATATAAGAATGCAATACTCAATGACACAAATCCACATATAATAAATTTCTATAAAGGCATTCAGAATAAAGTCATTACTGCTGCTTTAATGAAACAATATCTTGAACATGAGGGTGAAATTTTAAGTAAAGCAGAAAGAGAAGGCTACGAACATTATTTAAAAGTTCGTTCAAGGTTTAATGCTGGTGAATTTTCACCTTACGATTTTATTTTTCTTTCAAGAGCTGGTTTCAATGGAATGATGCGATTTGGTAGTAAAGGGAATTGGAATATACCATTCTGCAAAAAGCCTAATAGATTTGCACAATCATACGTTACAAAAATTACAAATCAAGTTAAAGAAGTCAGTCAAATCATTCAACCCGAACCAGATTGGACATTTCATAATAAATCATTTGCAGAGATTATCCCACTAGCGACTGAGAACGATATAATTTATTGTGACCCACCTTACTATGGTAGACATGTAGACTACTACAATGGTTGGAAAGAACAAGATGAAGAATTATTATTTAAGTTACTAAGCGAAACTAAAGCTAAATTTATTCTTTCCACTTGGCATCATAACGATTGGAGAAAAAATGATATGATAGAAAAGTTTTGGGGCAGATTTAATGTTTTTACAAAAGACCATTTCTATCACAATGGTGGAAGCATTGAAAATAGAAGAACTGTCGTTGAGGCATTAGTTTGTAATTTTGACAAAGAAGATTTTATTCAACATAATCATGGTTTAAAAGAAAAAGTAAAGAGTGATCAACTTAATTTTCAATTTGCATTTTAAAAAAAATATACACTAAAAAAAGCAGCTACAATAGTATTTGTAAATCATTGAATTTAGTATTACGAAAAATCCCCTGTTTGACTCAATCAAACAGGGGATTTTAGTATGTAATTACTTTTTAAAATTCTATTTAAAAAATACTTAATGTAACTGTGAGTCCGGCCATTACGATAGAAACCATACTCATTAATTTGATAAGGATATTCAACGAAGGACCAGAAGTGTCTTTGAAAGGATCACCAACAGTATCGCCTACAACGGTTGCTTTGTGGTTGTCAGATCCTTTTCCGCCTAGATTTCCTTCTTCGATATATTTCTTAGCATTATCCCAAGCTCCACCTGAATTAGCCATAAATACAGCCAACACAAAACCAGTACTAAGTCCACCAATCAACAATCCTAATACACCGCCAACTCCTAAAAGGACGCCGACCAATACTGGAACTAAAATAGCTAAAATAGAAGGGAATAACATTTCGCGTTGAGCTCCTTTAGTGGATATTTCAACACAACGTGCATAATCTGGTTCGGCTGTGCCTTCCATAATGCCGGCAATTTCGCGGAACTGACGACGAACTTCTTCTACCATGCTTTGAGCAGCACGACCTACAGCATTCATGGTTAAACCGCAGAATACAAATGCCATCATAGCACCTGTAAAAATTCCTACCAATACGATTGGATTCATCAATGTTACGTTATAATACTCCATAAAATCCTCAAACGAAGAAACCTTGATTTGTTCAATTGTCAACATTTTAGTTCCCACTAAAGCCATTCCATCGGCAGCTGAATAAGCAATACGTTCCAAAGCGATTTTAATTTCCTCAATATAAGAAGCTAACAGAGCCAAAGCAGTAAGAGCGGCAGAGCCAATAGCAAAACCTTTTCCGGTAGCCGCTGTAGTGTTTCCTAAAGCATCTAACGCATCGGTACGTTTACGAACTTCAGGATCCAAACCACTCATTTCGGCATTTCCGCCGGCATTATCAGCAATAGGTCCATAAGCATCAGTTGCTAAGGTAATTCCAAGTGTGGAAAGCATACCAACTGCTGCAATTCCAATACCGTACAAACCGACTCCAAGATTTGAAGAATAAGTCATCGTTGTCATATCGAATTGAGCCGACATAAATGCCAAAACAATAGCAAAACTGATAGTAATAACCGGAATAGCGGTAGAAATCATTCCCAAACCTAATCCAGAAATAATTACTGTCGCTGGGCCTGTTTGTGAACTCTCAGCCACTCTTTGTGTAGGACGATAACTCTGAGAGGTGTAATATTCAGTTGCTTGACCAATGATAATACCAGCAAGCAAACCTACAATTACCGAAAACGAAATTCCTAACCAGTTTTCGATACCCAACGCCCAAAGAATTCCAAAAGTGGAAACTGCAATTAAAGCTGAACTAATATTCACACCTAATCCCAACGCACCCAGTAATTCTTTCATTTTAGCACCTTCTTTGGTTTTAACCATAAAAATACCGATAATAGAAAGTACAACACCCACTGCTGCAATCATCATTGGAGCATAAACAGCTTTCAACTGCATGGCTTCATTGGCAATAAAAGCAGAAGCACCTAAAGCAGCTGTTGCTAAAATTGAACCTGCGTATGATTCGTATAAATCGGCGCCCATTCCGGCCACGTCACCTACATTGTCACCCACATTATCGGCAATAGTTGCAGGATTACGAGGATCATCCTCAGGAATTCCAGCTTCAACTTTACCCACAAGGTCAGCACCCACATCGGCAGCTTTGGTATAAATACCACCACCAACACGGGCAAACAATGCCTGAGTAGAAGCTCCCATACCAAAAGTCAACATGGTAGTAGTAATGTAAATCAACTTGTTGTGATCTACACTGTCAACGAAATGATCAAGAATCATGTACCAAACGGCAATGTCGAGCAATGCAAGTCCCACAACGGTAAGTCCCATCACTGCACCCGAACGGAATGCAACACGGAGTCCTTTGTTTAATGAATGGCTTGCTGCATGAGCAGTACGAGCCGACGCATAAGTGGCAGTTTTCATTCCGAAGAAACCAGCTAAACCAGAGAAAAACCCGCCAGTTAAAAATGCAAAAGGCACCCAATTGTTCTGCAAATTAAAATAAGCCATAATTGCAAAAATTGCTGCTAAAACAATGAAAACAATAAATACAACCTTGTATTGTTGTTTCAAATAAGCCATTGCACCTTTACGAACGTGTAATGCAATTCTCTTCATTGTGTCAGTACCTTCGCTCTCCTTCATCATCTGTTTAAAAAAGTAGAACGCAAATCCCAGAGCGACAATGGACGCTAATGGAACTAAATAAAAAATGTTTTCCATAAAAAATAAAAGAATTAATTAAATTGATTTATACTGTAAAAAATTATTTTGAATTGAAATTTGTAATAAAATAATTGATCTAACTAATTGTTTATTAGTTCAATATATTCTTTGAGTATTAATAATGAAAAATCACCTGCATGATGATTTACAAAACTGGCAGCAGAAATATGAGCTGCTTCGTCAGCCGAATCTGAGATAACCCGAACAACCACCAAAGGAACTTCGTAGTCGTCACAAACCTGAGCCACAGCAGCTCCTTCCATTTCGGCACATACCACGGATGGTAAATTTTTTATGAGTGCATTCTTCATTATCACACTAGAAATGAATAAATCGCCACTGGCAATATCTCCTACCACCATTTTAGGCTGAATAATCCCATTTTCGACCAATGTTTGCCGAAATTCTTTGTTCTTTTTCAAAAAATTATGGACCGCTTGCGATAAGATTTCTATATTTTGAATTGGAATTTCGTAGGATGTTTTACCAGTTAATGGAATTTCAAACCTCCGCATCAAAGGCCGAGCATCCATATCATGCTGAAACAATCGCTGAGCAATTACTATATCGCCAATATTCAAATCGGGAACAATAGCTCCTGCAACTCCTGTAAAAACTATTCTATCTACCTTAAAATCAAGAATTAAATTTGCAACCGTAGTAGCTGCTGCAACTTTGCCCCAACGCGAAAAAACTGCCACAACATCTTGTCCAAACAACTGGCCACAATAATACAAGCGGCTACCTTTCTCAACGATAGTTTTATCCACAATTGCTGCGATAATTTTATTCATTTCTTCAGGCATTGCACCCATTATCCCTAACAACATAAATTTTGAATAAAGTTTTAGTTACGTTTAAACGAAAAAAAATGAATTAACCTTAAATTGCATCTATCTTATTTCTACTGAATTAATATTGGTAATTCGTTGATATAATGTAGGATGCGAATAGTAAAAAAACACATATAATGGATGTGGCGTAAGGTTGCTAAGTGAAGTTGCCGACAATTTCTTAAGACCTGCTATTAAATCATTCCCCAAATGATGTTGAGCTGTAAAACTATCAGCTTGATATTCATATTTTTGCGATAAACTATTGGTAAATAGGTTTATAAGTAACGATAAAGGCGTATAAAGAAGCCCAAAAGCCAACACATTGAGATGGAAATTTGCCGAAGCTCCACCCATAGCCACAGCCAAGGTATCACTGCTAAGCAATAAACCCAAAATATAAAACATGAATAAAGAAGTTGGTAGAGAAACTAACATATTTTTCAAAGTATGTTTGTGCTTGTAATGTCCAATTTCGTGAGCCAACACAGCAACAATTTCTTGCGTTGTGAGTTTGTCCATCAATGTATCATAAAGTACAATTCGCTTTTTAGGACCAAATCCTGTAAAATAAGCATTGGCTTTTGTACTGCGCTTCGAACCATCTATCACAAAAATATTATTCAATTTGAATCCTACTTTATTGGCAAATAATTCTATTTCGTTTCGGAGCTCTCCATCGGGAAGTGGAGTTTGTTTGTTAAAGAGAGGAACAATTATTTCAGAATAAAACATACTCATAAAAAGGCTGAAAACAGTTACCACAGTCCATGCTATTAACCAAAAGTATTCGGCAGTGTATTGATAGATTGAAATTATAGCTAATAATATTCCTCCACCAATAATTAGAGTAATAAGATAACCTTTTATTTTATCCAGAATAAAAATTTTGGGAGTAACCTTATTGAACTCAAATTTTTGTTCAATAACGAAAGTATCATAAAGTTCAAATGGAATGGTTAGCAGGTCGTTAGCAAAAAAAAGTATTCCGAAGAAAAATAAGGATTGAAAGGTTAGATTCAATGTAAATGAAGTAACGAGCTGATCGAGCCAGCCAAAACCGCCTGCTGCAAACATCACAAAACTGATCAAAAAACCAAATGTGCTGGTAAGAAGACCAAATTTAGAATTGACACGGAAATAATCCTGTTGACTTTTGTATTTCTCAGGGTCGTATATATCTGCCAGAATTGAGGGGACAGCATTAGAGGAGTTTTTTATATTGAGGTAACCCAATATTCGCTCCAAGCCAAAATCAACAATGAGAATAGTAATAATTACGTAATAGATAGTTTGCGCCATAATGAAAATAAGAGGTTTTCAGCTATTTTTGCGGAAACAAAAGTAATAAAAATCTTTGATAAAAATAAGCAAAATAGCATGAAATTGCACAAAATAGTTAACTTTGTGTTTTAATTTATCATCAATGCTTATGAAATCGTACACATTTATATTTATCATACTTTTATTGTTGCTTATAATACCTGATATATATTTCTATTTCAAACTGAAAAATAATAAGGCTAAGCCAATATATATATTCATGCATGTTGCGGGTATTGTTTTTTTTATTGCCATATTCAGCTATATAAAATTAGAACTTGACAATGCCAAAAATTTTCGGATTGTAGTATGGATCATGTGGTTCTATTTTTATTTTTTACTCATATATATTCCAAAATTAATTCATATTTTTTTCAATTTAATTGAATACTTATTTAAAAGATTATTTAAAAGAACAACCTTGTATTTCAATTATTTACGAATTGGAATTTCTGCTTTTGTAGTGATAACAATGTTGGTAGGGGCTTATATAACTCCACGAAATTTTGAACTTACCAAAGTAAGTTTAAAAATTCCGAACTTACCCGACAGTTTTAACGGCTATAAAATTATCCAAATATCGGATGTACACTTGGGAAGTTGGAACAATAGACACAAAAAATTTAAACGAGTAATAAAGTTGATAAACAGCCAACATGCTGATATAATTGTATTTACGGGCGACATGGTCAACAATTATGCAGAAGAAGCAACTGGTTGGAGACCCTATTTCTTGCAATTAGAGGCAAAAAGTGCTAAATTTGCCATTAAGGGAAATCACGATTACGGAGATTATACCGACTGGGATACGCCCAGCAGAAGAAGAACCAACAACCTGAAAATCAATCAGTCATTTGAGGATTTTGGGTTCAAATTATTGTTGAATGAGCATGTATATTTAAAAAAAGGCACGGATAGTATTTGTTTGGTAGGTGTAGAAAATTTTGGCGGAAAACGAACATCGAATTATTCTGATTTATCTACGGCATTGCAAAATACCAACCCAAACGAACTAAAAATACTACTGTCGCACGATCCCAATCATTGGGATGCTGAAATCAGAACTCATAAGGATATCGTTTTGACCTTGGCTGGACACACACACGCAGCACAGATGGGAATTAAAATTGGCGATTGGTTACTTTCGCCGGCAGCATTTGTTTTTAAATATTCTGCTGGTTTGTATAAAGTTGATAATCAGTATATTTATGTCAATCGTGGTTTGGGGTACATTGGTTTACCCTTACAAATTGGTGTAAGGCCAGAAATTACTTTGATTGAGTTAATTAAATAGTTGGAATTGGAATAGCAGCCCAATCTACAATCACTTTAAAATTTTAGAGTATATTTGAAATTACTATGGCAAAAAGTAGAAAATTACATGTTAAAGAATCGGTGATATCGGTTATCAGTCAAAACGAAATAGATTATATAAGCCTAACGGATATGACTTCGACATTTAGAGAAGGTAGCGGTCTGATTGGGAAATGGATAACTAACAAAAATACCTTGGAATATTTAGGCGT
>JBBSCW010000052.1:0-13479 GCA_038249855.1 Bacteroidales bacterium | reverse complement strand
GCGGTCTGATTGCGTTGGCAAAAAAAGCCGTAAACGATTCTGGCAAAAAAATTCCGATCAAACAAATAGTGGTAGGAATAAAAGGCGATATTTTGAAAGAAGAATGGGTATAATGTATCTGAATTATCTTTTTTGCAGTAACAACAAAAAGGAGCATTAACAATTGAATGTTAATACTCCTTTTTTTCGATTAATGAAAAGTTATAACTTTTCAGCATAAAATTCATTATTACTTGTGTTAATAGTTAAATTAATAGTTGACAAGTATTTGCGATATTGAGTATCAGTCAAAATTAATTTTGCATTTCCCAAGTTGAACCAAACAGCATTTTCTGCTGCCATTTCGTCCTCCTTATTCAAAGCTTGAGTCAATTTAACGCTGGTAAGTTCAAAAATATTTATTAATTGTTCCTTTTGCTCTTGGGAAATTTCTAAGTACTTGCTCAATGAATTTACAGTACTTTGGTTATTTAGTTTGTTAAACACTTTACTCTCATTCAATCCTATTGCGAAGCTATTGCTTGCAAATAATACAGCCATGATGGCTAATCCTAAATTCTTTTTCATCTTTTTTCTTCTTATAAATTAATACCTTTTTTTTTGAAATTTCAAACGACAATTGAAATTGCCCTTAAAATCTATAGAAATAAAGAAACGGTTTTTACAGTTTAATGTTTCTTTTTTTTTAATCACTTTGTTTATTCAGCAGCAATATAGATATTGCGACTGTTTTCTATTGTTAAATCTAATAATGCTACAAATTTTCGATATTGTCCGTCGGTTAAAATTGTTTTTGAATTGGCAAGATTGAACCATACAGCTTTTTCGGCAGCTATTTCGTCTTCTTTGTTCAGAGCGTCATTTAATTTTATGCTTGTAATTTCAAATATATTAATCAATTGCAGCTTTTGCTCTTGCGAAATTTGTAAGTACTTGCTCAATGAATTCACAGTACTTTCGTTATTTAGTTTGTTAAACACTCTTCTTTCATTCAATCCGATTGCGAAGCTATTGCTTGCAAATAATACAGCCATGATGGCTAATCCTAAGTTCTTTTTCATCTTTTTTACGTCTTAATATTTATTATTTGTCTTTTTCAATTTTAAACGACAATTGAGATTGCCCTTAAAACCTATAGAAATAAAGAAACCGTTAAAACTTTTGAGTTTCTTTGCTTTATTCATATTTTTTTATTCAGCAGCAATATAATTATTACGACTGTTTTCGATTGTTAAGTCTAATAATGCTACGAATTTTCGATATTGATCATCATTGAGTACTTGGTTTAATTTTTTCATACTCATTCTGATTGCTTCTTCGGCAGCAATTTCATTGTTTTCGTCGATTGCTTTGTAAAATTTCGACTCCGAAACTTCAAAAACCTGATTGAACATTTGTTTTTGGCAGTCAGTAAGTTTTAAGTATCGTTGCATCGATTTGTGGGTCGTTTCGTTGTTCATATTGTAAAACACCCTAAAATCTGCTAATTCCAAAGCATTCATGCTTGTAATTGTTGTAAAACATACAAATAATACTACTAATAGCTTTTTCATACCTTTTTTCCTTTCTTTTATTATTTTTAAAACAAATCATTCTTAAAAATTAAAGATTGACTTTGTTTTGGTTAGTTCGTCATAAGAATTTATTTCCTTTTGACGATGCAAAAATACATGTTTTAAAACATATAATCCAAGCGTTTCACAATAAATCTTCATTCTTCATTAATAATTTCTTTTTTAATTTCTTGTTTTATATGCATATTATATTAATAATCAATAAATTAAAATAGTTTTTGAAGATGTTACAAAGATGTTACAAAAGAAACATGTTATACAACATATAATTGAAAAGGGTAGTGATTTTTTTGAAAAGCAGGTGGGAGAGGGGTAAGTTTGGTTCGGGATTTTCAATTTAAACATTTATTCCCATTGGCTATTGTGGATTACTATTTTGAGAGTAGATAGCAGCTTAATCCTGATAGTAAATTCTGAAATTTTTAAAAAACACACAAACAATTGATATACAGGAGAGTAAAAATTAGTGCCATTAGTGATATGTTGAGATATAGCAAACTGTGTCAGACGTAGTAGAGAAAAAAAGTATTCTTTAAAACCTTATTTTCCTGAATTAAACCTTAGTATCCTAGGAAATAACCACAATATCAACCTTATTACCTAATTTTAATATTGGAGTTGTTTTTTAATAAGGTAATAAGGTTTGTGCGGAAGAGAATAAGTTCTTTGTACTAAGGTTGAAGAAAAATAAGAAAAAGGTTCTTTATGTGATTAGATATTGGTTTTGCTAAACAGCAGTAGAATAAGTAGTTACTCAGTTCAATTTGATGAGTTTACAGGGTTTTTGTTAAAGTCTCAAAATCAGGAATTTCCTCAAAAAAGAGATACTTAGAATTAATTCTGTCAATCTTACAGCAATAATGATTCAAACCATTGCTGATAATAAAAAAGTCGATATTTAATTTTGAATTATAAACTGCTGCTTGATCAAAAACTTCTTGATTAATTGTAATATTAGGAGCTTTAAATTCTACTATGGCTATTGGTTGAGCCATGTAATTGTATATTATTGCATCAGATCTTTTTTTTAATCCATTAATAATCAATTGCTTTTCGACAGCAATATAGGAAGCCGGATAATGTAATTCTGTAATTAAATAATGAATAAAGTTCTGACGAACCCATTCCTCGGGAGTTAAAGAAACGTACCTCTTTCTCTGAGTATCGAATATCAATACCTTATTATTCTGATTTTTTATACGAAAATTATACAATGGTAAGTTTAGTTGCTGCATTTTTTGTATTTTTGTTTACTTTTAAAATACATTCAAAAATCACGAAAATATTAACGATAACAAAAATACTATTTAAAAATGAAAACGAAAAGAGAAATAGTTGAAAACTGGCTTCCACGTTACACCAAGCGTCCATTAAACGAATTTACTGAATACATTTTATTGACTAATTTCAGCAATTATGTTGAATTATTTGCTAAATGGTATGACGTTCCAGTTTTGGGTCGTGATGGAACTATGTTAAATGCTTCTGCTAATGGCATAACGATTATCAATTTTGGTATGGGAAGTCCCAATGCAGCCATAATCATGGATATTCTTTCAGCCATTGAGCCACAAGCTGTTCTGTTTCTGGGCAAATGCGGAGGTTTGCGCGACAAAAATAAAATTGGTGATTATATTCTGCCAAGTGCAGCCATCAGAGGCGAAGGAACATCGAATGATTATTTTCCACCTGAAATTCCAGCTTTACCAGCATTTAGTTTACAACGTGCAGTATCATCAAATATTCGTGATTTCGGAAAGGATTACTGGACTGGCACTGTTTATACAACCAATCGCAGGGTTTGGGAACATGATGAAACTTTCCGCGAATATCTACGTTCCACACGAGCTATGGCCATCGATATGGAAACAGCCACCTTATTCACCGCCGGATTTTACAACAGTATTCCTATTGGTGCTTTACTTTTGGTGTCGGACATGCCTTTGCAGGAAGATGGAATTAAAACCTCCGAAAGTGACAAAAAAGTTACAGCCGATTTCGTAGAAGAACATATTAAAATTGGTGTAAAATCACTTTCATCATTGATTAATAATAGTAAGACTGTCAAGCATTTAAGGTTTGAATAGGCTTCCTAGTAAACGAGGAAACAAGTTAACGAGTATACGAAGAAGTAAATGAAGTTAATTTGAAGTTAAGGAAGTTAGTATTTTTTCAAATCTCAAACTTTCAAACTTCTCAAATAATACTTATAAATTAAAAATCAGCCCTTTAATTATATATTTCTTTAATAACTCCCGTCTTGCAGCTGTTGAATTTTGTTGAATAGCTTCGACGTAGGGAGTTGTTAGTTGGGCTGTTTCAGAATCGGGAAAGGCTTGCAGTAAATAGCTATAAGCATTATTAAAATAAGGATTTAAGACTGTTTGTTTATCATCAATAAATAGTTTTGTATTTTCAAAACCCGTTAATAAATAGCTAAAGTAAGCTTTTTTATAGTTTTTACAATTATCCAAAAACACAAAGCTTGGATTGGCATTAATAAAATTCTCATACCAAATAATACGGTCTACATGCTGTTTCCATGAAATGATGATGGCAGCATTCTGCGAAAAACCTTCCCTGTTTTCAATCTCAATTTCAGATAGATACAGTTTCATGGGTTCTGATAACATAGGCGAAAGCAAATTGATAGGAAAGGAGCGGTCCTGCTCTACAAAGACCATCCCACCGGAACTTGACAGTTTAAATCCATTTTTGGTAAGTAAATCTTTATATTTCAATACCTTAGATGGAAATATATTTGTTTCAAAATAATGCTCATAATCAGTAGTGTCAGTTTGTAATTTGATATTTTGGTAGGTTTCGATAGAATCCATCATTTGTTGAAAAACTACAAAACCAGAATCACACAGCGAAGTCTGCTGTCCGAAAAATATAGTTTTAAAATTTTCTGTAGCCAACTGTACAGAATTAATATCCGAACTATCAAGTTGTTGTACGAATACACGAAACTCAATTAGTTTAGGATTTTCAGTACGCACCAGACTTGTGTCGTTAAAGTTATTTATTCTCTCACGTTCTTTATTTTCTTCTTTTGGTTTCTGGCACGCACTAAAAAATAAAACAAAAAGCAGAATAGGGATACCGAAGGACTTATGCATAATTGATTGTTTGTTTTGATTTGCAAATTTCATAAAACTAATCGATACTCGCAAATTTATTCAAATAAGGCTGCAAAATAAGTAATACGTATTATTCCTATAATTTATATTATGTAAAATAGAATTTACAAGAAATCCGTGCCCTACCTTTTAAATTAAACTTAACCCCAAATCAGTTGAATAATGATTTGGGGTTAAGTGTTGTATAGAAATCGAAAAGCAATTGCTTTCTACTTGTCGTTAATACTAATCACTAAATTCAATTCATCTAATTGCGATTGATCAATAGTTGAAGGAGCATCCATCATTACATCCCTACCAGAATTGTTTTTAGGAAAAGCAATACAATCGCGGATACTATCCAAACCTGCAAAAAGTGAAACCAATCGATCTAAACCAAATGCCAAACCACCATGAGGCGGTGCGCCATATTGGAAAGCACTCATTAAGAAACCAAATTGAGTCTGAGCCTTTTCGGGTGTAAAACCAAGCAGTTCAAACATACGGTTTTGCAATGCACTGTCGTGAATACGAATAGATCCACCACCAAGTTCAACTCCATTGATAACCATGTCGTAAGCCGTTGCTCTTACTTGTCCTGGGTCAGTGTCTAACAAGGGTAAGTCATCAAAATTTGGTGATGTAAATGGGTGATGTGTAGCATAATAGCGTTGTGTTTCTTCGTCCCATTCAAAAAGTGGAAAGTCGATAATCCATAACGGTGCATAAATATCTTTATTGCGAAATCCTAACCTCGCTCCTACTTCTAACCTTAATTCGCCTAATGCTTTTTGAGTTTTACGTTTATCGCCTGCTAATATGAGGATTAAGTCACCAGCTTCGGCTTTAAACATGGCTGCAATCGTTTTCAAATCGTCGGCACTGTAAAACTTATCAACAGATGATTTGAAAGTACCATCCATTTCGCAACGAATATTAACCAATCCCTTCGCTCCTATTTGCGGACGTTTTACGAAATCGGTTAATTCATCGATTTGCTTGCGGGTATAACTGGCACAATTTTTTGCACAAATTCCAGCCACATAAGGTACGCTGTCGAAAACCACAAAATCACGTCCAGAAACTGCTTCTTTGAGTTCAACAAATTTCATATCGAAGCGAATATCAGGTTTATCCGATCCATAATATTGCATTGCATCTTGCCAAGTCATGCGTGGAAATGCCTCATTCATATCCATATCCTTCACAAATTTGAATAAATGTTTCATCATTCCTTCAAAAGTATCTAAAATTTCTTCCTGATCTACAAAAGACATTTCGCAGTCGATTTGGGTAAATTCGGGCTGTCTGTCGGCTCGTAAGTCTTCATCGCGAAAGCATTTGGCAATCTGAAAATAACGATCGAAGCCCGACACCATCAATAATTGTTTAAATAATTGTGGCGACTGTGGCAAAGCGTAAAATTCACCAGCATTCATGCGTGAAGGAACTACAAAGTCGCGTGCACCTTCTGGCGTAGAGCCAATCAAGATGGGTGTTTCAACTTCGAGAAATCCAATTTGGTCGAGATAACGACGAGTTTCAAATGCTATCTGGTGACGTAGCATAATATTAGCACGTACATTGTTTCTACGAAGATCTAAATATCTGTATTTCATACGAATATCATCACCACCATCCGTATTATCTTCAATAGTAAAAGGAGGTGTTTGAGATTCGTTCAGAATTTGAAGCGAAGAAACTAATATTTCAACTTCGCCGGTAGGAATATTCAGGTTTTTATTGGTACGTTCGGCAACTTCACCCATGATTTGAATTACAAATTCCCGACCTAATTTATTAGCTTGATCGCACAATTCAGCATTAACATCCTGATTGAAAACTAATTGAGTAACTCCATAACGATCACGAATATCAATGAAAGTCATACCGCCCATTTTCCGACTTTTTTGTACCCAGCCCGAAAGTTTAATCGATTTTCCTGTGTCCGAAAGGCGAAGTTCGCCACATGTGTGAGTTCTGTACATCTAATTAATTGTTATTTAGAGCCCCCCAACCCCCGAAGGGGGATTTAAGAGCATTATTATTTCAGACACAAAAATACGCAAAATATATTTATTGATAAAACTCAAAACAAAAAAGATGCAGAGTTCAGTTATCTCCACATCTTTTCATTGAATTTCAATATGTATTTTTAACCAACTATCATTTCAGGGTTAATTTTCTTCACTAATCCTTTCAAGACATCTCCTGGACCGAGTTCGATAAATTCGGTAGCTCCATCGGTTATCATATTTTTGATGGTTTGTGTCCAACGTACTGGTGAAGTCAACTGATCAATCAAATTTTGTTTAATTGCTTCTGCTTCCGATTGTGGATATGCGTTAACGTTTTGATATACAGGACAAATAGGGTTAGTGAAATGAGTTGAATCAATAGCTGCTTGAAGTTCTTCACCAGCGGGTTTCATCAACGGAGAATGAAAAGCACCACCAACAGGAAGTTTTAGAGCCCGTTTTGCACCTTTTTCTTTGAGTAAAACGCAGGCTTTATCAATACCTTCGATGGACCCTGAAATAACAAGCTGTCCAGGACAATTGTAATTGGCGGGAACTACTACCAAGTCAGTGATTGAATCGCAAACCTCTTCCACATCTTCGTCGCTCAAACCCAAAACAGCTGCCATAGTCGAAGGTTCGATTTCACAAGCTTTCTGCATGGCCATAGCACGTGCATAAACCAATCTCAAACCATCCTCGAACGATAAAGCGTTCGCTGTAACTAAGGCGGAAAATTCACCCAATGAATGACCAGCAACCATTTCTGGTTTGAAATCATCACCTAAAACAAGTGCAGAAATCACCGAATGTAAGAATACTGCCGGTTGAGTTACTTTGGTTTGTTTTAAATCTTCGGGCGTTCCTTCGAACATGATGTCGGTAATCCGATATCCAAGAATTTCATTCGCTTTTTCAAAATATTCCTTTGCTAATGGCGATTGATCGTATAAATCTTTTCCCATCCCAACAAATTGTGCTCCCTGACCGGGAAAAACATAAGCTTTCATATTATATTGTTTTATTTTTAAAATAGCCCCCTAAATCCCCCGAAAGGGGGCTTTAAGACCTTATATGTAAATATTTAACTATGAATTGGTCATTGTAATTGTATTTTGAATACTATTGATTACTAAATTCAAAGCTAATTAAATCTAAAAAAGTTTTTTACAAACGTCTGCAAAGGTAAAAATTATTCGGCATATTAAAAAAAGTCTTTTGATTAAAAGTTGAAAATACTAATAATTTCTATTTCAAAATTTTGAATTAACTTTGTATCAAAATTAATTTTATCAGTAATGGAACAAATACTCAATTATTTCAAGACCCTCTCTCCTACTCAAATTGCTCAATTCGAGGCATTATATGATTTATATGTAGATTGGAATTCAAAAATAAACGTAATCTCGCGTAAAGATATCGACAATTTATACGAACATCATGTGTTACATTCCTTGGCAATAGCTGAGATTATTAAGTTTAAACCAGGAACCAAAGTGGTGGATGTGGGTACTGGTGGTGGATTTCCTGGAATTCCGCTTGCTATTTTATTTCCCGATGTTCATTTTGTATTGATCGATTCTATTGGCAAAAAGATTAAAGTAGGAATTGAAGTAAGTAATGCTATCTCTTTAAAAAACATTCAATTAAAACATTCAAGAATACAAGAAGAAAAAGGTCTTTACGATTTTGTAGTGAGTAGAGCGGTTATGCCTTTTGGCGATTTGGTTAAGCTGGTTCAGAAAAATATCAGCAAGAAACAAAACAATGCACTGCCGAATGGTATTATATGTTTGAAAGGCGGTGAACTTCAGCATGAGATTTTGCCTTTCAAAAATTTAGCTGAAATTTATGATGTAAGTGACTTTTTTAAAGAAGAATATTTTAAAACAAAAAAGGCAGTTTATATGCCTTTATAAATTTTAAAAAATGGCTTAATTCCATTTTTACTGACAAATAAAAAAATATGATGACAATTAAAACCTTTGTATTCAGTCCTTTTCAAGAAAATACATATTTAGTTTATGACGAAACCAATGAAGCAGTGATAATGGATCCTGGCTGTTACGATGATGCAGAAAAACAAGTACTAAAACAATATATTGAAACCAACAAACTTCAAGTTAAACGACTTTTAAACACGCATTTACATATCGATCATCAATTTGGAAACCGATTTGTGGCAGAAACGTACAATTTACTACCCGAAGTATGTAAAGAAGATGAATTTCTATTGGAAAGAATAGACACTCAATATCAAATGTTTGGTTTGAAAATGGAAGCTAAAGCTCAGGAATTGGGTGAATATATTGTTGAAAATCAGCATATCAAGTTTGGAAATTCACAATTTATTGCCTTACATGTTCCAGGACATTCGCCTGGAAGTATGGCTTTTTATTCAGAAGAAAATGCCGTTGTGTTTGCTGGCGATGTTCTTTTTCGTGGTTCAATAGGAAGAACTGATTTGCCGGGCGGAGATTATGCCCAATTGATACGTTCCATCCAAGAAAATTTGCTTCCTCTCCCCGACTCTACTTTGGTATATAGCGGACATGGACCTTCAACGACTATTGGTTACGAGAAATTGAATAATCCATACTTGTAAAGCCCCCCTCAATCCCCACCCTATTTATCGGGATAAACTGCGGGGGACTTTAAGAGATTATTGATATAAATTATTATCTATAATGAATTGATATACAAAAGGATGTAGCCATTGGCTAATGTCATTTTGTTGCGATATGGTCGAACGAATTTGAGTGGAAGAAATGTCGTAGATATCTGAATTGACTAATTTCATTTGTGGATAAAGCGATGCAACTTGCTTAAAATCATATCCTTTTCGAGGATAAACTACAATTGGATATTGATCCAGAATGGTCTGATAATCTTTCCATTGATCAAAAACTAAAGCATTATCGCTACCAATAATAAGGCTAAAATTGTGTTCGGGATAATCAGCTGTCAATTTTTGTAGTGTGTCGATAGTGTATGAAGGTATGGGCATCAAAAATTCTACGTCTGATGCTTTTAACTTAGGGTTATCTTTTATAGCTCCGATTAACATTTCCAAGCGGACGTATTCATCAATCAACAGGTTCTTGTCTTTCAATGGATTCGAGGGTGACACAACAAACCAAAGTTCATCGAAATGTTCTTCGCGAACTAGCCACTCACCCAGTTTCAGATGACCTAGATGGAAAGGATTAAATGAACCAAAAAAAAGTGCTATTTGCATAGGTAGAAAATTGATTTTTATAGAGTTGTATTGAGAATAGATTATTTACTTTGTCCTTCTACAATTTTAATCTCATCTCCGGTCAATTCATACAATGTATAAACCATACGATCTATTTCTTTGTCGGTAATTTCGATTTGGTTTTTAATTGCGTATGCGTTTTGTTGTTTTTGCAAAAAATAGTCTTCCCATTCAGCTTCTTGCGACAAGCTTAATTTGATTTTCTTTTTGCCAAGTTCTGCTATAAATTCTTTATAGCTAAGCAAATACCAGTTTTGAAGTTTATTAGGCAATACTTCGATATCAAATTTACGTTGGATGGTGCGTTGGAATTTCTGAGATGAAACTTGTAGATCATTGTTGAGGGAAAGCATTTGGTCTGCTTTTTTGATAAAGGGTTGTTGAGTGTCAGATGTGAAATTTATTGGAACTGGAATTCGATTAGTAATAGAGTTATCAAAGTGCATCGTTCGGATTGCTCTTGCAAAAACAAAACGATAGGTAAACCAATTAATCAAACTTGAATTTAAGATTAACCAAAATACTTTGTTCGAATATCCTCTTTTAAAAGTGAGTTGATTTATAGTATCAACAATAGCAAACTCCTTTTTTAAGGGAAGATGTGCTGTAATTTTGATGTGATCAACAGGATTTTCAATATGTGCAACAATGTTTTGAACTAAAACTGAATTTTCGTCTACGAAACATTTGGCATCTCCTTTTATTATATCAAATTCAATTTTCCCTTTTATTCCATTCAAACCGTACCTTTGAATTTCTGCACCACCCAAGACATCAATATTCCCTAAGCCAGATATTTTATTTTGAAATATACCTCCCCTCGAATTGTTTGCAATATCTCCAAAGTATTTATTTGACATCCTCATTTTTAATCCAATTTCTAATTCTGAATTAGAAATATCATTCAAATAGAAACCAAAAATGTGAAAGTATTCTTTATTTATAGATCCAACAAATTCTATATTTTGTTTATCTAATCGTCCACAATTGTAAGTGTCATATTTTTTATTTTTATCAATAAAAATTATTGATTGTTCTAATAATACTTCTTTCCAAACTTTTTTGCAATCGACTATTTCACAAATACTGTCTAAAATATACTGTCTAATTGACTCATAATTAGATGAAAAAGTGAAAGACTTTGGAATTATGAAACCAAAAAGTCCATTATTTTTTAAAAGATTATCATATGTTAATTTAATAAATGAAATTACAGTTTCGGAGCCCCCTTTAATATATTTTTCATTCAGATATTTTTGAGTATTTGCATCTAATTTAGCTCCATACGGCGGATTCCCAATTACCACATCAAACCCTTGTTTACAAATACCATACACAGTCTCCGGATCGGAAACGGCTTCTAATTTTTCGGCATATTCGTATACTTTTTGCGATAATTCGGCTGCCTCTTTCGAGAGTGCAAGAGCTTGTTCAGATTTTATTTTTGCTTCGAGCGATTGCTCTTTAATTAATCTCAGAAAGTCAGGCAATTCATCTATTTTTGTTACAATAACTTCTTGATCAGCTTTATAACCAAAAACCTGAGGAAATTCTTTTTCCCAATTAAAAGCCTTATCACCTGCCACGGCTGGGTCGTCAATCAGTGAATTTCCGCATTTAATATTATTATTCAAGTCGTTTAGTTTCCGGTTGGGTTGTGCGGTGCGTAACCAAAGCGAAAGTTTGGCAATTTCAACACTTTCTTCGTTAATATCGACTCCGAAAAGGTTATTTTCCAAAATACTCTTTTCAACATCGCTCAAAACCAAGGCATCACCAAAAAGTTTGGCTTGAAGTTCATCAATATATCTATGTTCAGTGATTAAAAAATCCAAGGCTTGATTTAGAAATGCACCCGAGCCGCAAGCTGGATCGCAAATAGTGAGTTGTAATAACCATTCACGATATGTCAGAAGCTTATTATACAAGTTTTGCTTAACTCTTGCAGAACGTTTTTTATCGTTGCTGTATTCTCCTTCAACTATCTGATATTCAGATTTCTTTTCGGTACAAAGTTTTCCGACCGTATTCTCAACAATATATTTTGTGATGTATTTTGGAGTATAAAAAACGCCATCTTTTTTACGTTTGGAGATCCCAATCGACTTCCCCAATGAGGAGTCTGTACCTTCGAGTTGTGATTTTATTTCATCCAATTCATTGAGCGAATTTTCAAAAATATGACCAAGAATATTGACGTCAACATCACTCTCAAAATCATAGGCAGATAATTTGATGCTGTGTGAATATAACAATTCATCATCAATTTTTATATTATCGAGTACTTCATCGGGCTTGAATAAGCCGCCATTATAAGCAAATACATCGTAGCGTTTCCCTTTGAAACCGGTATTCAAATAACCAAAGTATTTCTGAAATCGGCTATACAAAGGCACATTTTCATCTCTATCTTGTAATTCCCGCCAGTCGCTCAATACCAATCGAACTGAATTTTGAGGAAGTAATTGTCGGTCTTCGGCAAAAAAGAGAAATAGAAAACGGTCTAGCAACTTTTGCGATTTTTTAAAAAGCAATAACTCGTCAAAATCTGGATTTAACTCCACTAAATTGCGATGTAACTCTCTCTTAAACAGCGAATAATCTTTGTACAAGTTTTTTGTAATCAAATCTTCTTCACTCAGCGATTCATCTTTAATCTTTTTGGGAATTCCTTTTTCAATACTCTCTTTTGATAAACAAAGATAGAGCAGTTCAAATTCTTTTTCGGTGATTTTAAATAGATTGAATTCTAAATGCTCAATGGCATTGTCTATATAAAAGCGTATCTTTTCAAAATTTGAAGTGATAATATACTTACAATCGGGTTGATTGTTTTTATATCCAAATGCCTGATTTTCAATTTTATTAAGATCGGTTGTATCAGTTCCTTTAAGTTCGATAACTGCCAGCACTTTTCCTGAAATTATGATAGCACCATCAGCCTTTTTGGCATCTTTGACATTTTTATATTCAGTGGTTAAATTGAAATTTTCATTTGGATTTAGCGTATAACCTAAAATGGACACAAATAAATCACGAAGAAAACCTTCCTGATATTGTTCTTCCTTGCTATTGCGGATGTTTTCTTGGATAGTTGCATTGTGGAAATGAGACTTAAAAAGCGTATAAGTAGCTTGTATTTGCTGCCTATCCAATGCTTTTAAATACCTTTCAGTAACAGAGTTTTGAAAGAATGCCATTATAAATTAATTTTATCCAACCTTGATTATAAGTCGCTTACATCAATTTAATAAGGAAAACCAACTGATTTTTTTATTTTCAAATCGTTTCCGTATTAAAACTAACACAAAGATATTAAAAATTTGTGTATAAGCTGTCAAATTGAATAATTTAGAGAATGGAGAAATTAGTGGTATATATAGCTAATTGTCAAGTTTCACAAGATTGTTGATGTAAGTTGATTATATTTAGGTTCAAATTTAATATTTTATTTTGAAATTCCATTGGTGTTTTTTTGAAAATTTCAGGAGTCAACTCATACCATT
>JBBSCW010000051.1:0-13608 GCA_038249855.1 Bacteroidales bacterium | reverse complement strand
CTTCCACATTTTTAAATCTATTTCAGGGAAAAACGCATCGGCTTCAAATTCGGCATGAACCCAAGTAATATACATTGAATCAGCTCTCTCCATGCATTGTTTGTAAACTACTCCGCCTCCAATAACAAAAATATTCTTTTCATTTTCGCATAATTCCAAGGCATCTTCTATTGAATTGGACTCGAAATATCCCTCGTTAACTCCCTCGGATTGAATAGAAGATAGGACTACATTCTTACGATTTGGAAGTGGTCCGTTGGACAGACTCTCAAAGGTATGCTTACCCATCAAAATAGTATGTCCCGTTGTTAAACCCTTGAAATGCTTTAAATCGGCTGGCAAATGCCATGGAAGTTTGCCCGATTTACCAATGGCATAATTATCGGCCACGGCAGCAATAATCGAAATTTTTGACATAATAACTAATTTACGATTTTGAAATTTTACAGTTTTTCAGGGCTGATTTTAATCTATAAGTCCACTAGAAAAAACTGCATTATATAAAAATATTTTGTTGAATCAATTTCTCTTGAGGATTTTCCACAAATCATTAATCGCAAACAGACAGAACCACAAAAATACAAAAAAATACGGATTACGAACCAAATCCGATAAAAAACTTCAAATATTTGCACACTTTTAAATATTGTGTGCAATTATATATACAAGGAGTTTGTAAATTTGACATATTGATTTGGAACGTAATTGATAATAAGTGTTTGAATTAAATTAGTTTATATTATTCAGCTTCAACCGACAATCCCGTCTAAACGGGATGTACGGCATCCACGTCTCTGACCGATGTGCGGTCTGAGACATTTGAAGTCTAATTTTTCTATAAACTAATTTTTGTTTAGTACTTGTCTTTACTCTTGATTCTTGACTCTTGACTCTTCAACTCTACACTTTTACCCTCCTACACTCTTACACTCTTACACAATTACACACTATATAGCAACCGTAGCCGAGATGTGAGGATGTGGATTATAGCCGACCAATTCAAAATCTTCAAACTTAAAGTCGAATATATTTTCCACATCAGCATTCATTAACATCTTGGGCAAAGGCCGTAGCTCTCTACTCAGCTGAATTTTAGCCTGCTCAATGTGATTGCTATAAATATGAGCATCGCCCAAAGTATGGACAAATTCACCCACTTGTAAGCCTGTAACTTGAGCCATCATTTGCAACAAGAGAGCATAGGAAGCAATATTGAAAGGTACTCCCAAGAAAATATCCGCACTCCGCTGATAAAGTTGTAAACTTAACTTTCCACTGGCCACATAAAACTGAAAAAACGCATGACAAGGCGGTAAATTCATATTTTCGAGATCGGCCACATTCCAAGCACTAACAATGATTCTACGGGAATCAGGATTGTTTTTTATCATATCAACAGCATCAGAAATCTGGTCGATACTACCACCCTTATATCCGGGCCACGAACGCCATTGGTATCCATAAATATGTCCTAAATCGCCTTGTTCATCGGCCCATTCGTTCCATATTTTCACTCCGTTTTCTTGCAAGTATTTCACATTGGTGTCGCCATTCAAAAACCACAACAACTCGTGAATAATAGACTTTAAATGTAGTTTTTTGGTAGTCAAGCAAGGGAAACCCTCTTCAAGATTGAAGCGCATTTGATAGCCAAAAACACTGATGGTACCTGTGCCTGTTCGATCTTCTTTTTGAACACCATGGGTCAAAACATGTTGGAGTAAATCGTGATATTGTTTCATAATGTTTTCTTAGAGTTATGATGAGAAAATAATTAATAATCGGGGGACAAGCGGTTTCCCAACCGTTTGATGGATGTTTTTAAAACCCAAGAAATAATCAAAAAATCAGATAAGTTCCTTCCCTTCGTAATAATTAATAAATGCTTTGTTAACCAATCGATTACCACCTGGAGTAGGATAATTTCCGGTAAAATACCAATCGCCCGTATGATCCGGACAAGCCTGATGTAAACCTTCTATGGTTTGATAGACTAACTCTACCTCACAATTCACTTCCTTAGGTGTAAGCATTTTAGCTATTTGAGCTGAAATTTCTTCGGGCGTAAATGGTTTGTAAATCTCAGTTACATAGTTCACAACCTGCTCTTTGGGTAAACCTTCTTGTGCCTTCGATTTACGATAAACCTCATCAATCACAGCTTGCTGATTCGTGTCTTTTAGCAATTGAATGGTAGCTCTGAACGCACAAAATTCACCCATACGCGCCATGTCAATCCCATAATAGTCGGGGTATCGGATTTGGGGTGACGAAGACACAATTACAATCTTCTTGGGTTCGAGTCGATTCAGAATGGTCAGAATACTTTGTTTCAACGTAGTACCACGAACAATTGAATCGTCGATAGCTACTAGGTTATCCAGTTTTCCTCTTCTGATTGACCCATAAGTAACGTCATAAACGTGCGTAGCCAAGTCGTCGCGCTCATTATTGGCAGAAATAAAAGTGCGGAGTTTTATGTCTTTAATCAACACTTTTTCTACACGGGGAACTTTGTTCGATCCAGCTTTAATCCCATCAATCATTCCATAGAAAGCTACTTCGGCAGTATTGGGGATAAATGAGAACACAGTATTATCTACATCATTTTCAATTGATTTAAGTATTTGTTTGCTAAGCAATTCGCCCAACTTTTTACGTTCTCTATAAATATCAATATCACTACCACGTGAGAAATAAATCCGTTCAAAAGAACATTTGGCAAGTTCGGATGTAACAGGGCGAATGGTTTCAAACCGAATCAAGCCGTTCTTTTTGATAATCATGGCTCTTCCCGGTTGCAATTCATGAACATCCTCTTCTTTCACATTCATAGCTGTTTGAATAACAGGTCTTTCCGAAGCTACCACTACTATTTCTTCGTTAGCATAATAGAATGCTGGTCGAATTCCTTTTGCATCGCGAAACACAAAAGCATCGCCATGTCCTAACATACCACAAATGGCATAACCACCATCCCATAATTTCTCTGATTTACGAATAAATGACGCAATATTCAGATTCTCTTCAATTTTTTGGGTTATAGTCAGATCGTTGGTGTATCGCTGTTTAAGTTTATCATATTCCTTTTGAACTTCTTTATCTAATTTGAAACCCAAGGATTCTAACATCAAAAAAGTATCCGCTTTATCCCGTGGATGTTGTCCTTTCAAAGTCAAATGGTCGAACAATTCATCGACATTGGTTAAATTAAAATTTCCCGCCAAAAGCATGGTTCGGTTCTTCCAATTGTGTCTTCGTAAAAAAGGATGAACGTAGGACAAACCACTTTTCCCTGTGGTACTATAGCGTAAATGTCCCATATACAATTCACCTGCAAAGGGTAATTCTTGTTTTGCAAGTTGAGCCGAACCGATTATTTGCTGGTCTTTTAACTCCATTGTCTTATTCATACTAGCAAAGATTTCCTGAATCGCATTCTTTCCCTCTACCCGATTGCGCCAAATATATTCTTCGCCCGAAGAAACATCTAACTTGACGGTGGCTAAACCCGCACCCTCTTGACCTCGATTGTGCTGTTTCTCCATCAACAGATACATTTTTTGTAAACCATACTGCCAAGATCCATATTTTTCTTGATAATAATCTAAAGGCTTCAACAGCCTTACCATAGCAATTCCACACATACAATTTTTATAGAATTTGAAAAGTTGAAAGAATTTTTATATTTATTTGATAATCTGATTTATATCCCAAAAACATCAATACAATTAAAAACCCCTTCGCAGCAGCAAAGGGGCATTTATATTTTATTCAACGGTAACCGATTTAGCAAGATTTCGGGGCTGATCTACATCACAACCTTTCACCACCGCTATATGATAAGCCATCAATTGCAAGGGTATGGCTGCCAACAACGGCACCAGACATTCCTCGGTATCGGGAATGCTAATACTATAATCCGAAAGACCTTTAACCACTACATCACCTTCGGTAACTATAGAAATTATCTTACCTTTACGGGCTTTAATTTCTTGAATATTACTGACTACTTTCTCGTACATTCCAGCACTTGGAGCAATTACTACCACAGGCATTTCATTGCTAATAAGTGCAATAGGCCCGTGTTTCATTTCGGCAGCAGGATAACCTTCGGCATGAATATATGAAATTTCCTTGAGTTTCAAAGCTCCTTCGAGTGCAACAGGGAAATTGTATCCTCGACCCATATATATAAAGTTTTGAGCATAAGTAAATGTCTTGGCAAATTCTGAGATTGCATCATTTTGGGTCAATATCAACTTCATTTTTTCAGGTATTCTTGCCAATTCTTGCACTATTTGCAAATATCTTTCTTCGCTCAATGTTCCTTTTTCTTTACCTATCATCAAGGCAAGCATGGTAAGTACAGTAACTTGCGCGGTAAATGCCTTGGTAGAAGCAACCCCAATTTCAGGGCCGGCATGCGTATAACAACCTGAATGTGTGCTTCGTGGAATGGATGCACCCACTACATTACAAATTCCAAAAATAAAAGCTCCTTGAGATTTAGCGAGTTCGACAGCAGCCAAAGTATCGGCAGTTTCACCCGATTGCGAAATTGGAATAACAATGTCGTCCTTGTTGATCACCGGTTTGCGATAGCGAAATTCCGAAGAATACTCCACTTCCACAGGAATGCGTGCAAATTCCTCAATAGCATACTTTCCAATTAGTCCGGCATGCCAGGATGTACCACAAGCAGTAATAATAATGCGTTTGGCATTCAAAAATTTCTCTTTATTATCGATAAATCCTGATAAGGTAATATTATTTTCTTCAACATTAACACGCCCTCGCATACTATCGCCCAAGGTTTTGGGTTGTTCAAAAATCTCCTTGATCATAAAATGTGGATAACCACCTTTTTCAAGCTGATTCAATGTCATTTCGAGTTGCTTAATTTCGGGAGTTTTTTCAACATTCAATATCGTTTTGATTTTCATCTGTTTGCCACGGCGTAGCGTAACTATTTCCTCGTCGCCCACATACACTACCTGATTGGTAAATTCGATGATAGGAGTTGCATCCGAAGCCAGAAAAAACTCATCTTCGCCAATACCTACTACCAAAGGACTTCCCTTGCGAGCAGCCACCATGACATCGGGTTGACCTTTTTCGATTACGGCGATGGCATATGCACCCACTACCTGGTTCAAAGCCAATTGAACTGCTGATGTCAAATCGATAGAATTCGACTTTTTGATATATTCAATTAGTTGAATGAGTACTTCTGTATCAGTTTCGCTACTGAAAGTGTAACCATGTTCTTTCAAACCTTCTTTCAACACTGCATAATTTTCAATAATTCCATTGTGAATTAAAGCCAATTCTTCCGATTGAGAATAATGTGGATGCGCATTCACTTGATTCGGTTCGCCATGAGTTGCCCAACGCGTATGTGCAATCCCTATCGTTCCTTCAATATCTTGTTGCTCGGCAAAACGAACCAACTCAGCCACCTTGCCTTTAGCCTTGTATACATTCAGATTATCGTTGTGTATCAAGGCAATACCTGCACTGTCGTAACCTCGATATTCGAGACGTTGAAGACCTTTAATGAGAATAGGATACGCTTGTCTATTGCCTATATAACCTACAATTCCACACATATATTATATTGTATTAATTTTAATTCAACTGATTATTTTAATAACTCGAAAAACTTTATAATTTTCCCCTTAATCTATCCATAGCCATAAGTGTTCCTTCGCGACTGCTAAAGCCAGTGAAACGCATAAAGCCCTCACCCGAGTGTCCAAAAACGACTCCTGGAGTGCCTACTATTTGAAACTCATACAGTAATTGTTGGAAGAATTTCCAGGAGGGCTGATTGTCGGGAGTTTTGAACCAGACATAAGGTGAATTTTTCCCGCCATAAGTTTGTAGCCCAGCAGCTTTTAATTCTTGACGGATATAATTTGCGTTGGTCATGTAATACTGAACCAATTCCTGAACTTCGCTTTTACCTTTTCGTGTAAATGTGGCTTCGGCTCCCCGCTGTACAATATACGAGACTCCATTGGTGTAATTGGCTTTCCGCTTGCTCCACAATTTGTTAAGTTGCACTTTCTCGCCAATTTGTGAATACACCACCAATTCGGGTGGAAAAATAGAAAATCCACAGCGCAAACCTGTAAAACCGGCTGATTTTGAATAAGATCGTATCTCAATAGCTACCTTTTTTGCCCCTTTAATTTCGTAAATACTCTTAGGAACATCGGCAGAGGTAATATAAGATTGATAGGCCGCATCATAAACTATAATGCTTTGGTGTTCAATGGCATAATCGACCCACAATTTTAATTGAGTTTTATTGAGTGTAACGCCTGTAGGATTGTTAGGGTTGCACAAATATATGATATCCACCTTTTCGGTGGGTAATTCGGGTACAAATCCAGTTTCTTCGGTGCAACGCAAATAAACCACATTACTCCATTTAAGATCTTCGTGAATACCTCCCGCTCTGCCACTCATAATCGTGGCATTTTCGTAAACTGGATATACAGGATCGGCAATGGCAATAATATTATCACGTCCGAGAATATGTCCTATGTTGCCGATGTCTGATTTAGCACCATCGTTGATAAAAATACTTTCTTTATCAAGATTTACTCCATACGTTCTGTATTCTTTTAGAATTTTTTCTATCAAGAAATCATAACCTTGAGGTGGACTATAGCCACGGAAAGTAGCCGAATCTCCAAGTTCATCAATGGCAGTGTGCATGGCTTTGATTACTTCGCTGGGGAGTGGTCGGGTAACATCACCGACTCCTAAGCGTATGATTTTCAGACCCGGATGTAGCAATTTATAGGCGTTAACGCGTTTCTCTATTTCATCGAAACAATAGATTTCAGGAGTTTTAAGATAGTTCTCGTTCGCTAAAGCCATTTCCTGAGTGAGGATTAAATATTGAAGTGATTAACTTGCAAATTTGAGAGTGCAAAATTGCATTTTTTTTTTGATTAATGAAAGTATTTGAACTATAAATACCAGTTTAAAGTTGATTTAAACTTGCAAAAACCTTATAATTAATTGTTTCCGTTTTGGTTACAATTTTATTAAAGTTCTTCCTTTTAGTTTTCCTTGTAGTATGAGTTCAATATTGGCGCTTAACTCATCCAAACTAATTTCAGAATATAATTTCATCAGATTATCAGGCTTATAAGCATCAGCCATTTTGGACCATAAGTCCTTGCGACGACTCATCGGATAATTCTGTGAAGAAACACCAATCAGACTTATTCCCCTCAAAATAAATGGAAATACGGTCAAGTTGAGCTGGGTTGCGGATACACTACCACAAGTAGTTACTGCACCCAAAGGTTTTAAGGATTTAATTATATTTTCGAGTATAGGGCCGCCAACAGTATCTACGCCACCAGCAAACTGTGCCGAAAGTACAGGTTTGTTGTCCATTTCTAGGAATGCAGTCCGCGAAATTATTTCGGAAGCACCGAGACTCATAATAAAATCATTTTCAGCCGTTTTTCCTGAAACTGCGACGACATCATACCCTAACTTTGATAAGATTGAAACCGCCATAGAGCCCACGCCACCAGTTGCCCCCGAAACTACAATTTTGCCATACTTTGGTTTAACTAACTCAGCCATTCGAGAAACTGAAATTCCAGCTGTAAATCCAGCTGTACCTATAATCATGGCTTCTTTTGCAGACAGTCCCACGGGTAATTTCACCGCCCAATCTGCTGGAACATGAATATATTCGGCAAAACCTCCGTCAGAATTCATACCTAAATCGTTTCCGGTAACAATTACTTCATCTCCTACCTTGAAAAGTTCAGACTTACTCTCCACAATAACTCCTGCTGCATCAATCCCTGGAACATGAGGATATTTTTTGGTAACGCCTTTGTTGCCAGTTACCGACAGTGCGTCTTTATAATTGAGCGAAGAATAACTCACTTTAACCAACAATTCATTTGCTGCTAAACTTTGTGTTTCTAACAGTTTGATTTCGTGTTGGTATTTACCATCTACTTCTTCTACTACGAAAGCTTTGTATTGTTTAGTTAACTGCCCCCCTAATTCCCCCCCAAAGGTGGACTTTAAGACATTTTCCTTGTTTCTTTCTGCGTTGGTTTGAACCTGATTTTGTTTCATATAAAAAGTTTCTTTATAAGTTTGTAAAGTTAGTAAACTGTCTTGTCTTGGAATAACTTGATAATATTTAAACACTAAACAAAAAGCTGAAATAAGAGTTGTCGATACAAAAGCATGATTTAATTTATGTTTATGACATTATTTCCTCTTTTTATTTTTTCATTTTTAATACGTAGCAGTTAACGTCCAATTTCCAGCAGGAAGCTTGTATGTTATAAATTCATTTAACTCTTTTATTTCCAAGATTTGTTTATTTCGGATATTTTTTTGTTTGTTAAATATCAAATTTCCATTTAGTTTTATAGTTTTCACCCCATTTTGAGGTACTCCCATTATCACTTTGGTTTTTGAGGGTGCAGTAACAATTAGTTTATATGTGTTACTGCTTGCAGAAACCCAAACTTTAATTTTTCCTTTTACAGTTTCTAAATTGGTTTTGACATCTGTTAAACCACCTAATTGAGGTAACACTGAAAAAGATTCAAATCCGGGTTCTGTTGGTGCAATGCCACAAACATATTGCGACAAAATTGTTAGGCCTCCTCCACTCCAGCCATGATTATAGGTATCTCCATCGAATCCGTTCAGACCTTTTCCCCAACCTTCATATAAAGTTGTACAATGTTCATCTGTCACCATGGGAGTAAATCGTTTCTTCATCCGAAACAGTACATAATGAGGCTGATTCATTTTCATCAATGCTTCCAACACGTATTTCTCCATATACGGACTTGCGTATTCTTGAGTTTTGAATAGCTCAAATAGTGCAGGATATTTCTCTTGATTGGCCAAACCACTCATAACAGCTAATGCTTGTAAGCGATCGTCAGTATCTCCTTGATAACTTGGAGTCCGATAGGCGTTGTTGTTCCAGAAATGGATATTGAAAGCAACTTTCAAGGCAGCCATTTCTTGTGTAATAGCCATAGCATCTTCTGTTTTATTCAACACATTGGCCATGTTTAGCCGCCCTTGTAGAGCAATATAATACCATGCATTAAAAAGCCCATGAATATCAATATTGGTCCCCCAGTCTCCCCAAGTCCACTCCCCGCTTCGGAACTTAACAATTCCATTATCCTCTTTTTGCCAAACTGCAAGATACCTTCCTATTCCATCGTATAAATCCTGAATCGGCTCTATATCCCCAGTATATAGATAGTAGTTCCAAAAACCGTATTCCCCTATTGATGCTAACATTTGGCCAGGTAATTCGGTTACATAATTAGAAGTTGGAATTGGCGAATAAATAACTCCATTGGGTCGTTGCCAATGAATTAATTCATACATGCCTTTTTTCATCAACTTATGACTTTTAGTGCATAATGAATAATAACTTTGTCCTGATTGATTTACTACGTCTCCCCACCATTGGGCACGTTCTCTATCAGGGCAATCCATATAAGTATCTCTCATATTTACATACAAGGTTCGTTGAGATTTTTTCCACAGCAGATTATAAAAATCATCGTTGCAAGTAAAACTGCCTGCAAATTCAGTATCATATCCAGTCTCTCTGTATTTTACTTCAACAATTTCTATCCCTTTTGGTAAAATATAATATACTTCATGCCCATTCATCCACCCAAAACTTTCGTATTGTTGGTTTCCTTCACAAGTAATGTACTCAGCACGCACATTGTACGCCCCCCCACCTTGATAGTTGTCGGTACAGATAGTTATTTTGTGACCATCAATAGATTTAACTTCTAAATAGGGTGTTATGTGTGCATTATAAGGCAATGAGCAAACCAAAGTATCTTGGGTTTTTCCCACTCGTAATTCTTGATGAATATAATTCTTTAATCCGTAGTTTTTCCACATAGGAATCATTCTATCCTGTAGTCGGTTCCATGGCGGAGTTCCAGCAGGTCCTTTTTCTAATGAATGTTTCCAATCTAAAGTGGACACAACAGATTGATAGTCGTTCCAGTTTTGTTTCGCAAATCGAGCATCATAACCTATATTAGATTCAGACAACCTAAAATTAGGAAACGGTGCTTGAGGTGTGTAATAAGCTGGGTGTACGCCTGATAACCAAGTTCTATCGGTTTTTAGAGAAGGGCAGTCCACGTATAAGCCTGCTATACCACTTGGATTATAAGAAAATCCTTGCTTACCAAAATACCAAAGTAGAACAACAACAGTGTTTTTTCCTGTTTTTACGTATGGTTTTAAATTAACTGTGTCAAAATAAGTGTCGTTTGGGTTAGGTCCTCTCTTAACTGCACCTTCAAAAACCACTAAAGAGTCATTAATCCACATCCAATACTTACTATCAGCAGCTATGCGAGCATCCCAAAGGGCTGAATCAGTTTCGTTGACAACAAATTCATTTCGGAAACACAACCAGGTATTCGTAGCACTCTGATTCCTAAAGGCTGTGATCCATTGTGCAGGTGATGCTTGTAATGCTGAGTATTGCAAGCAAAAACAGATTAAAAATGTAGAAAAATATTTAGGCATACTATGATTTTTTAATGTTCATATTGAAGTCGTAAATTTCGGAGAAACTGTACAAGTAATCAATAAAAAAACGTCGAAGTTAAGCACTCCAACGTTAAATAAATAATATATCTATTTGATTTTCAATTTAGGCCTCCACTAATTGGTTGGGACGCATGGAACAAGTTCCATCAAAAATTGCATTAGGCTCTACCACTAAAACTTTGGTTTTAACTTCGCCCTTTATATTGGCGGTACTTCGGAGTGTTAAGGTATCCGAAACATTGATATCTCCATTCACCGTACCTATGATTTCTGCATTTACGCACGAAATAGATCCATTTAATAAACCATTCGCACCAACAATCACTTTACCATTACAAACAATTTCGCCCTCCACTTCTCCATCAATTCTGAAATCGGTATCTGCTATAATTTTACCTACAATTTTACTTCCATTGGTAAGTGCGTTGTACATTGCACCCGGATTTGAAACTATTTCTTTGGCCATAAGTTCGTTTTATACATTGTATGAGTGTTCAAAATTACTGCAATATTTCAATTAAAACAAATTATACTTTATAAAAAATCAAAAAACCGTATTACAATCACAATGAAAAACTAAACATAGAAAATATTTAGAGTAGATAGTCGTATCTTGACAAAAATTTTGTTACTTTTGTTCTGACTTTTGTTAAAACTTTAACCATGAAGATTCAACATTTACGACATAAGGACATAGATTTCGAAAAATGGGATAATGCTATGAATTTATGTACTAATCGATTGTGTTATGCTAATTCATGGTTTTTGAATATTGTGTCGCCCAAATGGGAGGCCTTGGTAAGCGAAGATTTTAATTATCTAATGCCCTTGCCCGTAAAACGAAAGTATAAAATTCCCTATATTGTTCAGCCACATTTAGCTCAACAATTAGGTGTGTTTTCAGTCTTTGAAATTGATGATGAGGTACTTGAAGTATTCATAAAAAATATCCCGTATTACAGTTACGAGATTAATTTGAATGAGAATAACAAACACGAGGAAGTGATTTGCAAGAAAAATTATATTTTGAAATTGAATCAGCCTTATTCAATTCTGAGCACCGAGTTTTCAAAAAATACGGTTAGGAATATTGCAAAAGCAAAAAAGCAGAAGGTTATTATTCAAAAAAATATATCACTCGAAGTTTACTTAAATTTTTATTATTCTATCGAAAAAGAATTTATTAGCAGTGACAAATCGGTATTGCAGCAGCTGTTAATCGAAGGAATAGAAAGAGAACAAGTTATACTTTATGGTGCATTAGATGTTAATAATCAATTAATTGCTGCTGTTTGCATTTTTATAACTGAGCAAAGACTTACCTACCTTTTCCCTGTTTCAAACAATGTAGGTAAACAGAGTTCGGCTATGTTTATGATAATCAACGAACTGATAAAAGAGCATACCGAAAAAGACATTTTGTTGGACTTTGAAGGTTCACAAATAGAGGGCATAGCTCGTTTCTACAAAGGGTTTGGTGCTGTAAATCAGCCTTATTATGTATTAAAAAAATTCCGCCCCAGTTTTTTGGTGGGAAAAATCTGAATTTTATAATGTACAAAGTTCTGTTTCTTTCAACTTGGTATCCCAATCGGAACGACAATATGTTCGGACTTTTTGTACGTAAACATGCTGAGGCTGTTGGTTTGTATGCTGACGTTGCGAGTCTTTATGTGGTGTCCGATAAAAACATCAATAAAATAGAACTTACGCAAACCATGATTGGAAAAAGATTGGAAATTACTGTTTACTTTCCGGCTTTACATGGACATAAATTTCGTTCTATCCAACTAATAATTCAATATCTACTGGCTTACATTGAAGGTTTTAAAGCATTGCACGAGAGATGGGGAAAACCCGACCTACTTCAGGTTAGCGTATTTACCCGTACAGCTTTTATTGCATTAATATACAAAATTCTTTATCACAAACCCTATTTTGTCATCGAGCATTGGACTCGGTATTCGCGTGATGGTGTTTTCAGAAATTGGTTACACAAATTAGTCAGCAGACTAACAGCCCGTTATGCTTCGGCAATAATGCCAGTTACTTACCAGTTGAAAAAATGTATGCAGGATCACAAGATGTACAACAAAAATTACATCGTGATCAATAATGTGGTTGAGGACCTATTTTTCAAATCGAAAATACCAAATATTAATACTGAGAATAGGAAAATAATACTGAATGTAACTTGTTTCGACGACAAACAAAAGAATTTAACTGGTCTGCTTCGGATTATCAAAAGCTTAAAAGACAAAAGAGATGATTTTTTATTCTATTTAATTGGAGATGGAAAGGACTATGAAACCATAAAAGATTATGCTAAGAAATTAGGACTGACGAGCTCTGAACTTAAATTTACGGGAGTGCTGGAAGGCGAAGAGTTGGTAGATTTATACTTCAAAAGTTCTTTTTCCGTTTTATTTTCTAATTACGAGAATATCCCAGTGGTGATTTCAGAAAGTTTAGTTTGTGGCAAACCATTTATATCAACCAATGTAGGCGGTATTGGCGAACATATTGACGATTATAATGGGATATTAGTACATCCTGAAAACGAGGATGAAATGTACGAGGCAATTACTTATATGTTAGACCATTTGAATAACTACAACCAAGAAGAAATTGCCAAAAACGCACTGCACAAATACGACTATCGATCGGTTGGGTGCAGTATAATGGATATTTATAAATCATCTTTAAAACAATGAAATTCAAAAAGATAGTAAACGCCTCGCTAAAAACAATCAAGACTTTATTAATACATCCTGCTTCTATTTTTCTTGTGATAGGCGATCAAACACCTTATAGAAAATACTTGAAGAAAAAGTACGATGTGGAACATCTTAAAACAGTTGATATCAATACTTTTCTGACAGAACGGAAAGGTGAGATTGAAAGCTATACGTTTTTAGATGGTTCATCCTTAATAACTGATTTAGTATTGCTCCGCTCAATAGCTCACTCACTACCTAACTGCGAATATCT
>JBBSCW010000050.1:0-13711 GCA_038249855.1 Bacteroidales bacterium | reverse complement strand
TGTAGGTAGCGGTTTAGGTGCTGAAATTACGAGTGTACCTTTACTCAAAGGATTGGGTTTAGAACAAGGACGTGCAGAAGCATTGGTGAGCATGTTGGTTTTAGGAGCTGTGGAATATGATATAGAACCTATGGGAGATGACAGCGAATATATTATTTACCGCCAACGACCGGGGGCAAGTGCTGAGATACCAACCGGAACCAGAATTGATGTGTGGATGTCAAAAGACAGATCATTGCTCAATAAAGTCTTTGAAGAAGACCAAACAACCGCTGAACAAGAAGAGGTGTTCTTTTAAATAAAAACAAAGTGAATGTCTGTGAACGAAGAATATATAGAAGAAATTGAGGACGAGGAGATTGAGGAATTAGGTTCGGAGCAAGATGTTTACGAACATTTTCGCTTTGTGGTGGACAAAGGTCAAGCTTTAATACGCATCGATAAATATTTGGTCAATTGCATGGCTGCAACTTCGCGCAACCGCATACAAGAGGCAGCGGATGCAGGAAATATCAGGGTCAATGATAAACCGGTAAAATCAAGTTATAGGATAAAACCTTTTGACACTATTACTATTCATCTGGCTTATCCACCCAACCATTTTGAAATAATTCCGCAAGATATTCCCATCAATATCGTTTACGAGGATGAGGATATTATGTTGGTAAATAAGCAACCCGGATTAGTCGTTCACCCTGGTTTTGGAAATTTCGATGGAACTTTACTCAATGCCATTGCCTATCATATGAAAGACAATCCCGATTTCGACCCCAATGATTCTCGGATTGGATTGGTGCATCGCATCGATAAAGACACTTCGGGTTTATTGTTGATAGCTAAAACAGAATCGGCCAAAACACATTTAGGAAAACAATTTTTCAATAAAACCACCGTTCGTCGCTATCAAGCTGTGGTGTGGGGAAATATAAAAGAAAACGAAGGTACAATTATAGGTGCATTGGCACGCGACCCGAGAGATAGAATGTTGTTCACAGTATTTCCAGAAGGCGAAAATCCATTGGCGAAACATGCAGTTACGCATTACAAAGTGTTGGAGCGACTTGGCTATGTAACTTTGGTGGAATGTAGGCTCGAAACAGGACGGACGCACCAGATTAGGGTACACATGAAGCATATTGGTCATACGCTTTTCAACGATGCACGCTATGGCGGAGATGTTATGCTTAAAGGAAGTACATCGGCACATTATAAATTGTTTGTAAGAAACTGTTTTCTCACTTGCCCGAGGCAAGCATTACATGCTAAATCATTAGGATTTGTACATCCACGTTCTGGCGAATATATGCACTTCGAAAGCGAACTGCCAACTGAAATGCAAGCTTTGATAGAGGAATGGAGAGCTTATGGCAAAGAGCATTTAGGATTATAAAAAAAGATTTTCAGGTTTTTCAAAATGAAAAAAAACATAGCAATCGTGGCCGGTGGCGATTCATCGGAAATAGTAGTTTCACTTAACAGTGCCCAAGGACTTTTTTCGTTTATCGACAAAGAAAAATATAATTTGTTTATTATTACCATTGTAGGTAAAAAATGGACAGTTGAAAGCATTGACAATCATAAAATTGATATTGATAAAAACGATTTCAGTTTTGTAAACGAAGGAGTTAAAACCAAATTCGATTTTGCATACATAACCATACATGGAACTCCAGGCGAAAACGGAATTCTTCAAGGTTATTTCGATTTATTGGGTATTCCTTATTCCTGTTGCGGGGTGCTGGCGGCAGCCATAACTTTCAATAAATTTACTTGCAATCAATACCTGAAAAGTTTTGGAATTATTGTTTCAGAATCAATAGTTTTGAGAAAAGGGCAGCTGGTAGATGCTGAGTTGGTAAACTCAAAAATTGGTTATCCATGTTTTGTGAAACCCAATGTGGGCGGCAGTAGTTTCGGCGTAACAAAAGTCAAAACGGCCGACCAACTTCAAAGTGCAGTTGAGAAAGCCTTTACCGAAGGAGGCGAAGTAATGATTGAAGCTTTCATGGCTGGGACTGAAATTACCTGCGGCATGTACAAAACTCATAATAAAACAGTTGTATTCCCAGTTACAGAAGTCGTTCCTGAAAATGAGTTTTTCGATTTTGATGCTAAATATAAAGGTCAGGTACAAGAAATTACACCTGCCCGAATAAGCGATGAATTGACAAAACAAGTTCAACAACTCACTTCGGAAATCTACGATATTCTCGACTGCAAGGGCATTGTCCGTATTGATTATATCATTGATGAAAACAATGTTATCAAGTTGTTGGAAGTGAATACCACTCCCGGAATGACAGTTACTAGTTTTATTCCGCAACAAGTAAAAGCAGCAGGACTGAATATAAAAGATGTTATGACTGATATGATTGAGAGTGAACTAAATTGACATCTAACTAATACATTTTAATACAGCAATACCCTATAAATAAAAATGTTATGACAAAATCATGGTGTGAGATTTCTGAAATTGTAAACATTGAGTTGGAGAAACTCAATTGGTCAAAAGAGCCACAAGGTCTTTACAGTCCAATAAAATATGTTTTGACATTGGGTGGAAAACGTGTACGTCCGGCACTTACGCTGATGAGTTGTAATATTTTTAGCGATGATATTAGTCAGGCCATTCCTCCTGCGTTGGGTCTGGAGGTATTTCATAATTTCACTTTGCTGCACGACGATATTATGGACAAAGCCCCCATCAGACGTGGAAAAGAAACGGTTCATATAAAATGGAATGATAATACAGCCATTCTTTCGGGGGATGTAATGCAAATAGAGGCATTCAAACTTATGACTTTAGCTCCAGATTTTGTATTAAAAGAAGTACTCAACCTGTTTACCCAAACAGCAGCAGAAATTTGTGAAGGTCAACAATACGATATGGAATTTGAAAATCGAACCGATGTTGCCGCCGAAGAATATATTGAAATGATTCGGCTAAAAACAGCTGTACTATTGGGTTGCGCATTAAAAATAGGTGCTATCATTGGTGGCGCTAATGAATCAGACGCTCAGCATTTATACGACTTTGGTCTTCATGTAGGACTTGCATTTCAACTGAAAGACGACCTGCTTGATGTATATGGAAATGAAGAAAATTTTGGTAAAAAGATAGGTGGAGATATTATTTGTAATAAAAAAACATATCTATTGATACAAGCCAAAAAAAATGCAAATCCCGATCAAAAAAAGCAATTAAATTACTGGCTCGAACAAATTAATTTTGATCCCGAAGAGAAAATTAAAGCCATCACTGATTTGTACAATTCGATAGGAGTCAAACAAATCTGCGAAGATATGATGTCTCTTTATTATAACAATGCCATCGCAAATCTCGAAAATGTAGAGGTTGATAGTAGTAAAAAGCATGAATTGAGAAATTTAGCCGAAAAATTAATGTTCCGAATTGATTAATTTTCATACCTTTGTGGACATAATAATTTTTTAATCGGTTTTTACTGAAAAATTTGCATTATGCCTTATCGCCGACTCCCAAATACCGACCAAGCCCGATTAAGGGCTTTACGCACTGTTGTACAACAATCGGACAAGCAAGACTTTGCTAGTCAGATAGTTAATTTGAAAACAATACACGAAGCTAAAACTTTTCTATCGAAATTCGAGAAGCTACTCAATCAATATCAACAGACACTCGAAAATCAAGTAGCTGCCAATAAACGTTATCAACAAATTGTACATAACGCTCGCATTTACATCTCCCACTTTATTCAAGTTCTCAACTTATCCGTGATAAGAGGAGATATCAAAAAAGAGCATAAAATTGCATATCATCTTGACACACAGAACCACATAGTTCCTGATTTAAGTTCAGAAACAGCCTTGTTAGAATGGGGAAAATATATTATCGACGGTGAAAATGAGCGGGTGCGAAATGGCGGTTTACCCATCTACAATCCTGCAATCGCAAAAGTACAGGTACATTTTGAGATTTTCAAAGAATACAAATCGACACAAAAACTCCACCAGCAAACTACTACACGTTCTTGGGAAGATTTAGTTAGTTTAAGGGAAGTGGGAGATAAAATAATTCTTGAGTTGTGGAATCAGATAGAAAGTAAATTTGCCGACGAAAAGCCTTATGGCAAACTAATGAAATGTACTGAATTCGGAATTGTATATTATTATCGTAAAACTGAAAAACAATTGACTGCCGCTAATGAGGACACTATTGTATAACTGTTTTACAAGCAGATTTCAAATAGGAAATTGAATAATTCAAAACAATAAAAAAACAATGTTTATTAGTTTCAATATTTACTAAAAACAATTGTATATGTCTTAAATTCCCCCTTGGGGGATTAAAGGGTGCTTACTTCACTACAAATTCTTTCCGCTCCACCGTATGAGCACTAAAATAACCTAACAGACCACCTTTAAGATTGGTGGAAGGATTGGAAGGACTTGAACCGCCAGGGCCACCAGCAGTGCGCAAACTGCTAAAGTATTCGTAAACTGATTTATCCACACAGCGCATTTCCACTTGAATCACATCACCGGCTTTCATCAAGGGGTTGTAAATCAGCAAAAATCCCTCCATTTGGTTCCCATTCGTCAACCGATCGTCATAAATATAATTTCCAGTTTGCGGCAGGCCATTGACGTACAACAACATGTGATAATAATTTTTCTCGTTGGCAGGATCGGTGAATTTGAGCTTAATTTCATAAAAATCAGCCGGAACTGTGGGACTTACTGATGGACCTCCACCAGGATAAATAGACCGAGAAACTGTAAAAGAATCAATGGGTACTTTGTTTGGAATAGTTGATAATGAGGTAATTGTGCTATTATCGCTAATAACTTCAATTTTATAAGTACGCTTGGCTTTTCCCTTCATATCGAGAGAAATATAGTTTCCCGCCAACGAGGTTTCAGTGAGAATTTCAGAATTACCATCACTGTCGGTTAGTTTAATCTTAGCCCCACTAACTCGCGGCATGGCTCCTGCAACGTCAAGCTTAATGGTACGACTTAGCCGAACAGATGCTAGCTCATTTAAACCAATATTGGCTTCAACTACAATTTGTTCTTGCATAGAATTAATATCCACATCGATAATTTCGGTGCAAGATGCGAAAACTAGAATCGAGGCGAGAAAAAATGTAAAGTATATGTGTTTTAAAATCATTGTGTTTAGTGTTCTGTGTTTAGCGTTCCTTGTTTAGTGTTTAGTGTTCGTTTGAAGAGTTTTGTATTTGTGGTTAATGATAAGCGATTACTGGTTAATAGTTTGGCACATTGACTTATTAGCTTATCACCTTTTTTCTCTTTCTCTGTTTTGTTTGAGCCTTTGCCTGAGCCTTAATTTTTATAACTTCCTTAACTACTCACTTCCCACTACTCACTTCTTTAACTACCTTTCCAGCATATAACACTTAACTAGTCAACTTGTTTTCTACATCCATGTCTTAGGCTTTTTACCTCAATCATTTCAACTTCTTCAAAAAGAAATCCCCTAATCTTGGTACATCCATTTCTTTTTTCTTATTTTTGCATACTAATTACTTATTTTCTACTATTAGGTCAAAGATATGAAAAATATATTTTGGATGGTTTTTTTACTGATTGTTACAAGTGAGGTGTTTTCGCAAACCAACAGTGATTCAAAATATCTACTTATCAATGCCGCCGATAGAATTGGTTTTTCTCTCCTGGATCTGACTGATCCATATCTTTCGCCACTAACATATAGCGGTTTAGGATTGAGTTACGAACATAGTTCAGCGCAGTTTTTTTCCCTGGACAATGATAGACTTTCAAAGGAAGGACGTTTTAGTGGCTGGGGTGGATTGGCCATAAATCCTCAGTATTCAGCGTCAATGCTTTATGCCGGAGCAAAATATAGCTGGGGCATGTATTATCATTTAAGTATTTTACCGCAATTTAATATTAAAGTAGGCGGAAATACAGAAATTGATTTTGGATATAAAAATTTAGCTCGCAATATTAATAATCCCGTCAATGTGGACTTGGCGGTTAACCTTAATTTTGCAGCCAAAGCGAGCTATGCCATCCCCACTCGGCATCAAACCATCATGATAAATTATGAATTGGAATCGCCAGTAATGGGTTGCATGTTTGTTCCACTGGGTGGTGCTTCCTATTTTGAAATGTTTGAGTTGGGGTCTTTATCCAATAGTTTACATTTTAGTTCACTTCATAATAAATTAGGTTTTACAAACCAGCTTTCATTGTCATATCCTTTCAAACGAAGCACTTGGCAAATTGGAGTAAAAAGCTCAGAGCTTAAATATCAAGCCAATGAATTGTTGTTTAAGAGAAATATATACAGTATTAACATAGGAGTTAAATATAATTTGAATATTTTTTCGGGAAGATTGAATGCTGTACCAAAGAATTTTGTTGGACCAGAAAACTAAGAAGAAAGACGGTCCCCTAAATCCCCCGAGGGGGACTTTAAGATTTATTAGTTATGTATTTGACTTTCTTTAATTACTATTGAACATGAAAAATCTATCTAGCTTATATATTAGACTTTACTTTCGAAAATTAAGAGGAATTATTCCCTTACTATTTTTTATCAGCTTAGGTTTTAGTTCGTGTATGAATGAGCCTGAAATTCAGCCAAATACCAATGTCGGTAATTTTGAGGCTCTATGGAAAATAATTGACACAAAATACTGTTATCTGGAATACAAGAATATCAATTGGGACTCTATCCATGATGTTTACAAACAGAAGATTGACAGCACGTTGACCTACAATCAACTATTTGACACTTTGGGAAATATGTTATCGGAACTGAAAGATGGACACGTCAATCTTTATTCGAGTTTCGATTTAAGTAGTTACAAAAATTGGTATACTGACTATCCTGCCAATTTCACACCTCGGGTAATTTATGGGAATAGGTATTTAGGAAGCAATTATTTGATTGCAGGAGGTATGCGTTATCAACGAATTGCCAACAATAGCATTGGATATATCTATTATGGTGATTTTTCGAACCGTTTTAGCGATACTAACATTAACTATATTTTTAATTATTTCAAAAATTGCAAAGGGCTTATTATCGACGTTAGAAACAATGGTGGTGGATACCTGGACTTGTCGGAAAAATTGGCATCGTATTTTTTTGAACGGGATACAATTACAGGCTATATGCAACATAAAACTGGCAACGGGCATAATAGTTTTTCATCGCCAACCAAGATTACAACAACAAGCAATAAAAATATTAAATGGGCACATCCTGTGATTGTGTTGACCAACAGAATGTCATTTAGTGCGACCAATTCTTTTGTAAGTAGGATGAAAATTGCCCCTAATGCTCTTATTATAGGAGATAAAACCGGTGGCGGCGGCGGCTTGCCTATTTCGAGTGAATTACCCAATGGTTGGATGGTTCGCTTTTCTTCGAGTCCAATGTTCGATTCAGAGATGCAACATATAGAGTGGGGTATTCTTCCTGACTTGAAAGTTGATATTGATGCTACAGATGAAGAAAATGGTATAGATACGATTATTGAAAAGGCGATTAAAATTCTTATTTGAAGAGTTTTGCGTTTAGTGTTTAGTGTTGTTTATTAGTCCATTTGTTAACCGTTTGCCGTTTACAATTTACCGTTTATTTTTTTTTGCTTGAAAAAACTAAAAATTACCGAAATGAATCGGTTAACACCCGATGAATTTAAGTTGGAAGTTAAAATTCCATTGATTATTATTCTTGATAATGTGCGAAGTTTGCACAATGTTGGTTCTGTTTTTCGTACGGGCGATGCGTTTGCAATTGAAGCAATTTATTTGTGTGGCATTACGAGTACACCACCTCAGGCGGAAATTCATAAAACTGCACTAGGAGCGGAAGATACTGTCGACTGGGAATATTATGAAGATACCGCTGCGGCTGTAAACAAACTTAAAGCGGAAGGATATACAGTGTACGCTGTGGAACAAGCACAAGGAAGCACACTATTGACTGACTTCAAAATAACGAACGAGAGAAAAATAGCACTTATACTGGGTAACGAGGTGAAGGGCGTACAACAAAGTGTTGTAGATATATGCGATGGATGTATCGAGATTCCCCAATTTGGCACTAAACATTCACTCAATGTGAGCGTTACATCAGGAATTATTATTTGGGAATTCTTTAAATTACTAAAAAAATAGTCGACATTGCTACTCAAAATATTGGTTCTACCCTTTTTTGAGTATTCCATGATAAATCGGGATGTTCCAATTTGAGTTTTTTAAATAAGTAATAAGGTTAAGATTGTTTGGGTACTGTTTTCTACCAAGGTTAATTTCAAAAATAAGGTTTGAATGCCATATTATCATGATATTCAGATAGTTATGCTTTATTTTTAGATCCTTATTTTTCCTTCTTTTTAACCTTAGTAGTAAAATTAGCCCCTGTAAACAAACCTTATTTATATTAAACTAAAATAATCACCCACACGATTTGTGGTAGAACCCAAATATTGAAAAAAACATGGATTGGAAAGATAAATTAAATGGATTAAAATCTTTATTGCCCGAAGGCGAACAAGAGCTGGAAGTAAGCAAAACAAAAGAACAGAAGAAACTTCAAAAAGAACCGTTGCGGGTAGAGCTTGACAAAAGAAAGGGCAAACCAGCTACGCTTATTACCGATTTTATGGGTAGCGACGAAGAATTAAAGGAATTGGCTAAATCACTTCGTGTGAAATGTGGAGCAGGAGGATCATCGCGAGATGGTGAGATATTGGTACAAGGAGATTTCAGGGTGAAAATAGCTGAGGTTTTGCTAGGTATGGGATATAAAGTCAAGAAAATCAATTTCAAATAAAAATAAGATAAGCCTTCAAAATAATGGGTATGAGATGTTAACAACGAATTACTTTGTCTACTTATTTTTCTACTTTACTCATCTCCCACTCAAATAAATTGCTATCGTGCTGACTTCTTAGAAATCGAATAAAAAACTAACTTTCATTCCTTATTTTTATCTTTACAGCCAAACTGGCTTAAAAACACAATTTTAATTTTAATCTATATTGAAATAAACATCTTATTATCAATATAATATAATTATTTACTCTAATATCAAATATTGAAATGAAGCGACCTACCATTATTGAATTATTTAACGAAAGCGTTGAAAAGTATGGCTCAAATCCATTTTTGTGGGAAAAAGCAAATAAAGAATTTGTTCCAACAACCTATAATCAAACCAAAGAACAAGTTCATATTTGGACAGCTGGCTTAATTCAATTAGGGATAGCAGCTGGCGATAAAGTGGCATTATTATCCGAAGGAAGAAATGCGTGGATATTGGGTGAATTGGCAATATTACATGCCGCAGCCATAAATGTTCCATTATCAATAAAACTTGAAGAGAGTAACGATTTAATATTCAGGCTTATTCATTCCGAAGCTAAATATATCTTAGTTTCGGGTGGTCAATTGAAAAAGATCAGAGCCATTGCTGATAAAATTCCTGGTATTGAAAAGATAATCGTTTTCGATGCTCAACCAAGCTATGAATCGAAAGAAATAGCTTTGTCAGAGCTAATTGAGTTAGGTGCAAAATCACTTCAAGAAAATCCGACCCAAGTAGTGGATATTTCCAAACAAATACAAGCCGACGATTTGGCCAATATTAGTTATACTTCGGGAACTACTGCCGATCCAAAAGGAATTATGCTCACCCATCGGAACTATACAGCTAATGTGGAGCAGGCACTTTCGCTGATGACTATTCCGCCTACTTATCGTACATTGATTATTTTGCCGCTCGATCATTGCTTTGCTCATGTGGCTGGTTTTTACAGCTTTATGGCTTCGGGTGCAAGTGTGGGTACGGTGCAAGCAGGTAAAACAGGATTGGAAACTTTGAAGAATATTCCAATCAATATCAATGAATTAAAACCTGATTTGTTATTAAGCGTTCCGGCATTGGCCAAGAGTTTCCGCAAAAATATCGAAACAAGTATACGTGCCAAAGGACCTGTCGTAAACAGATTGTTCCATATAGCTCTCGAAATGTCCTACTCCTACAACAAAGAAGGCTACAACAAAGGGCAGGGTTTACAAATTCTGAAAAAACCACTATTGGTATTGTTCGACAAAATCCTATTCTCGAAAGTTCGAGAAGCTTTTGGAGGTCAATTGAAATTCTTTATCGGTGGCGGCGCGTTGTTGGATATCGACTTACAACGTTTTTTTTATGCCATCGGGATTCCTATGTTTCAGGGTTACGGTCTAAGTGAGGCAACTCCAATCATTTCCTCCAATGGCCAAAAACGACATAAATTAGGTTCGTCAGGCTATTTGGTATCTAATATGGAGTTAAAAATCTGTGATTCCGATGGAAAAACTGTAGCTAATTATGATAAAGGTGAAATCGTAATCAAAGGCGAAAATGTGATGGCTGGTTATTATAGAAATGAAACATCTACCGCAAACACTATTCGCAATGGTTGGTTGCATACTGGCGATATGGGCTATATGGACAACGCTGGATATCTTTATGTGGTAGGTCGTTTCAAGAGTTTATTGATTTCGAGTGATGGTGAAAAGTACAGTCCCGAAGGTATTGAGGAATCTATTTGTGATAATTCTTATTTCATCGATCAAGTAATTTTACACAACAATCAACACCCATACACTACGGCATTGATAGTGGTAAATAAAGAAGCATTGAAAAGATATGTTCATCGCAAAAAGCCAAACTTAGATTGGGATAGTCGAGAAGCCAAAGATCTGGCTATCAATAAGCTGCAACGGGAATTGAACGACTATCGCAAAGGCGGAAAATATGAAGGGACATTCCCTGAACGTTGGCTTCCGGCTGCCGTAGCGCTGATAGGCGAACCCTTTACTGAACAAAACGGATTGGTAAACAGCACCATGAAAATAATGCGTGGCAAAGTGGAAGTACATTATGCTGACCGCTTGAAAAAACTATACGAACAGGGAGCCAAAGAATTATTGAACGAGGATAATTTGGAAGCGTTGAAGTAGTGTTTAGCGTTCGGTTGAGAAGTTTGTAATTTGGAATTTGAAAGTTTTTAGGGTTTGTAATTTGGAAGAGTTTGAAAAATGAGATTTGAAGGTTGTTACTGCTTTTTGGGTATTCAGCTTTCTCATAATTTCACGCCAATGTGAGAGAATTTATCTGCATAGGCTTTCATCAAAACATTCGCAGCTTGATATTTGGTAAATGACGAAGTACGTGAAGGACTTGGCTTAATTGATACCAAGAGAATTTTGGCATTGGGGAAATGGATATTTCGGTATAGGCGTTTAGGTCGCTGTTAATTTAGAATATATTTCTACCTTTGTGGCATGGACGACATAGAACAATACAAGGGTGTGAATTCAATGGAATTCAATAGACATTTTCAGACTGACGATGATTGCTTCCGATATCTATCAAAAATAAAATGGTCTTCTGAAAATCCATACAAATGCAAAAAATGCGATAATGGGAAATATGGAAAAGGTAAAAAACCATATTCCCGCCGTTGCACAAAATGCAATTATGATGAAAGTCCAACGGCTGGAACGATGTTTGACAAGTTGAAATTTCCATTACTAATAGCGTTTCATATCTGCTTCAAGATTAGTACAAAAAAGAAAGGGATGTCATCTTTAGAATTGTCAGAGGAGTTTGGATTGAGACAAAAAACAGTTTGGGAATTTAAATGGAAAGTTCAACAAGCTATGACAAGCAGTCGTAAAAGCCAATTGGAGGGCAAAATCCAAATTGACGAGTTCTTGATTGGGGAATATGAAGAAGGGAAAGTTGGACGTAGTAACGAGAGCAAAAAGAAGTTAGTGATTGTTGCTCTTGAAATTCTTGAAGAAAAGGGTGGTGTTGGGCGTGCGTATGCACAAGTAATTAAACGAGCTTCAAGCAAAGAATTCAGACCGTTTTTTGAGACATATATCAGCAAAGACGCCCGAATTATTACTGACGTTTGGAGGGGGTATTTGCCTTTGAAAAAGCAATATACATACTTAGTACAAATACCTTCGGACAAAGGAAAAGGTATGCCACAATTGCACATTCACATAATGAATATACAGGGATGGTTGCGAGGAATACACCACCATTGTTCAAAAGATCGGTTGCAAGGGTATCTTGATGAGTATCATTTTCGGTATAACAGACGTGCAATGATGGGGTCAATCTTCGATTTACTAATAAAAAAGATGGTCGTGGGTGAACCTAAAAGATTAATTAAAAAGAAGTTAACAACAGCGGTCTAAACGCCTATACCAATAATTCTTTTGGCTACAGCTCAAGGCGTATTGGGGATTTATGGTGTGGCTTTAAAAACGACATGGGCTTGCGTTGGAAGCATTTGAGAAGTATAACTTTTACCGATAAAGAAGGCCGGGAACAGAAAGGCTTTTCTCATACACATAATCCTTTGGAAGATGCATTAGGTAATGCACATGCACTTTTATATATGATCAATGAAGGGTTTAAATTGAGATTATAATTCAATTATAATATTTAAAAGGCGAGCGGGTGAAATCTATGTTCACCCGCTTGTTTCATTTTATCCCTGAGTAATTTACGATGCTGCTGTCTTTTTCATTCCCATCTGATTTCCGCTTCCAAACTTTTCTTTCCAAACTTTCATATCATTGCTGACTTTCAAATTTGGCACAATGTTGAGTAGTGTGCATATTTTTATGTCCAAGCATTTTTGAAACACTTTCGATTGGGACACTATTTGAGAGCGTCACCGTGGTGGCAAAAGTATGTCTCGCAATGTGGAAAGTCAATTCTTTGTGAATTTCACAAAGATTGGCTATCTCTTTTAGATATGAGTTCATTTATTGATTGCTTAAAATAGGCAATAGCCGCTCTTGGTTGATTACTTGCGGGTTGTCTTCATATTTTTCCATAATGGCGGAAGCAATAGGTAATAATGGAATGTTGGAACGTGTGTCGGTTTTGGTGCGGTTGATAAAAATCCAACGTTCGCCATCTACACCAAATCCGATATTTTTACGGGATAGTTTCTTGACATCTACATAGGCTAGACCAGTAAAACAACTGAATAAGAATATATCTTTGACCAAATACAAACGATCTGTTGAGAAAGTTTTGTTGAACATAGTATCAATTTCATCCTCTGATAAAAATAGCCTTTCAACTTCAACCATTTTACTTTTATAATTGAGAAATGGGTCACGTACTATCCATCCGTTAGCCGAACAAATGCGAATAATCTTTCCAAAGTTTTTTAGGTACTTTGAAGTTGTGTTTTGACAGCAGTGTTTGCTTTTGCTCTCTTTGCGTAAAAGAGAATGGAAAGTTTGGTGTTCATTGTGGTAACCTTTTAAAGTGTTCAAAATTACTTTTTCTTTGATTTACCTACAAGATGCTCAATAGTTTAACTACATGATTATAAACACTTTTAGTTCAAATTCGGTGGAGGTGATGTTTCTATTTTTCATGTCCACCGAATTCAGCACCAACAGATTGATAGATATTGAATATTTTGTGAACTGCCTGAAAACATAAAAGCCCGCAAATCATTGATTTTGCGAGCTTTTACTCATTTTTGAAATAGTTTTCGTGGAGCTGGAGGGAGTCGAACCCTCGTCCAAACAAGGAAATAATAAGCTTTCTACATGTTTATCTTCGCTTAGGTTTTCGAGTGTGGGTAGGACCGAAGCCACCAATTCACACCTTATCCTTTTTATTTTACAACACATC
>JBBSCW010000049.1:0-14031 GCA_038249855.1 Bacteroidales bacterium | reverse complement strand
CGTAAATAGGGATTAAATCTCCACATACCTTATTAATAATGGGTTTAATCTGATAGTCGATAGCACCTGAGAGTCTTAATGATATATTAAATCAATATTTAGTGTTAAATAAATCAGCAACTTGCTCTAAGCAGATAACCATTAAAACTAATTCTAAAACCACTCGGTGGATCTAAGGGTGTTACTTAAAAACTAATAATTCAAACTCACATGAAAAAAACTATTCTAACATTCACGCTTTTGTGTTTCATAGCTTTAAGTTTTACTGGATGTTCAAGCTTAAAGCAAGTTGGAAACAAAAATGACTTTGTAAGAGTAAATGGAACTAAATTCGAAAAAAATGGTCAATCCTTTTACTATATCGGTACTAACTTTTGGTACGGTGCTTACTTGGGTGCTGATGCTGTTTATGGCGATAGGAAACGCTTGGTAAAAGAACTGGATCAACTCCGTTCTTTGGGAGTAACTAATTTGCGAATTGCAGCTGCCTCCGAAGTATCCGATTTTGCAAAACCTTTATCTCCACCATTTCAATACAAAAATGGTACATACAACGAAACGCTGTTAAAAGGCTTGGATTATCTACTGAATGAGATGAGTAAAAGAAATATGAAAGCAGTGCTGTTTCTCAATAATTATTGGGATTGGACTGGCGGTATGTCGCAATATGTTTCGTGGGCTGACAATGTTAAAATTGTTGATCCGACAGCAGATGCAACAATCGGCTGGAAAGATTATATAGAATTTTCAGCACGATTTTACAAAAATGAAAAGGCACAAGATAGATACAGAAAATATATAAATAGCTTGGTGAATCGTAAAAATACTTTTTCGGGTATCCAATATAAAAACGACCCAAGTATCATGGCTTGGCAGTTGGCTAATGAACCAAGACCTAATCCAGCGGGCGACGTGAATCAGAGCTTAGTTGAATTTAGTAATTGGGTAGATCAAACTGCTGGTTATATTAAATCGCTCGACAACAATCACTTGGTGAGTATTGGAAGCGAAGGAAGCAAAGGTTGTTTGAATGAACTAAAATATGCTGAGCAAGCACACCAAAGTAAAAACATTGATTATGTAACCTTTCACTTGTGGCCAAAAAACTGGGGCTGGTACAAAGCAACTCAACCCGATAGCATTCAAAAAACATTGACAAATGCCAAAGAATATATCGACGAACATGTAGCTATGGCTTTGAAATTGAATAAACCAGCAGTAGTAGAGGAATTTGGTTTAGAACGTGATGGCGTTAATTACAAGCCAAATACAAGTACTTTTTATCGTGATAAATTCTACGAATTGGTTTTTGAAAAAGTTTATAGTTCCAAAAAATCTGGCTTAGCACTCGCTGGTTGTAATTTTTGGGCATGGGGTGGCGAAGGTCGTGCAATCCATGATGATAATATGTGGAAATTAGGCGATAATATGTATTTGGGTGATCCATATTCTGAACACCAAGGATTAAATTCGGTGTATAATTCGGATGCTTCAACGCATAAAGTGATTAAGAAATACAGCGATTTATTAAAGTAAAATTAGCCATAAACTTAAAATTCACTACAAAATGAGAAAATCCATTTATATAATCACATTTTTCGTGTTTGCCTTGCAGTTTAGTGCAAATAGTTTTGCTCAAACTTCTAAGCAACCCATTGATTATGTGAATGTTTTCACTGGAACTTCCAATTCGCGTTGGATGCTTTTTCCTGGCTCAGTAATGCCTATGGGAATGGTACGATTGAGTCCTGATAATCAGTTGAGTTCGTGGTGCGCTGGCTATGAGTATGCTATCAATGCTATCAATGGTTTTAGTTTTATTCATAATTATACCATGAATGGTCCGAGTGTGATGCCCACAACTGGTGAAATTAAAACCTATCCTGGACCAGCCGATGGACCTTTTGGTTCGCACATGTGGACTTCTGGGTACAAATCGCGAATCGAAAAAAAATACGAAAAGGGCGAAGTGGGCTATTACAAAGCAAAACTGTATGATTATAATATTGATGTGGAACTTGCAGCTACTATGCGTTGCGGTGTTTTGAAATACACTTATCCTAAAAGCGATAAATCGAATGTGATCTTCAAATTTTTATATCCACAAGAAGAATTTAAATCAGAAATACCCGAAGCTACAACTCGTGTTGTAAACTCCAAAGAAATTGAAGGTTCGATACATTATGCGGTGGATGGAAATGATTATACAGTTCATTTTGTAACTCGTTTTAGCAAAGCTTTTAAGTCAATGGGCGGTTTTCAGGCGCATCCTTACACCAGTAATGAAAAAAGATATGGTGAAGATTGGAAAAAAGAGGTGGATAGAAAAGAAAATATTACAGATTTTAAAGGAAATAATGATTGTGGAATTTATCTGACTTTCAATACCGAAGCGGGAGAAGTTATACAGCAACAAACGGCGATTTCATTGGTGTCGGTCGAACAGGCTCGTCTTAATTTGACCACCGAACTTGACGGATTTAACTGGGATTTTAATGCAGTAGTGGCTGCCAACAAAGCAGCATGGAACGAAAAACTCAATACAGTTGATGTAACAACAAACAACGAAGATGATAAAGTTAAGTTTTACACAAGCTTGTATCGTGTATATGCTGGTCGAGGTGTGTTGAGCGATGTGAATGGAAAATATACCGATATGTGCGAAAAAGTTCAGCAAGTGCAAAAACCTGTCGATGCCATGTACGGCTGTGATGCTTTTTGGGGCATACAATGGAATTTAACACCACTTTGGACTTTGTTGAATCCGAGTTTGGCAAACTCGTGGGTAAATTCTCTGCTCGAAATGTCGGATAAAGGTGGTTGGTTGCCCAAAAGTCCTTCGGGATTGGAATATGCCGATGTGATGGTTGCTCAGCGTGAAATTTCACTTATTGTGGCTGCTTATCAAAAAGGTATTCGCAATTTCGATGTCGAAAAAGCTTGGAAAGCGATTAAAATGATTCAAACAACTCCAGGTAAAAAACACGAATGTGGTGGATATGTGGGTAATAAAAATCTGAAAAGCTATATGGATTTGGGTTATGTTTCCAACGAAGATGGCCCAGTTTCAAATACTATGGAGTATGGTTACGATGATTATTGTACAGCGCAATTTGCAAAAGCATTGGGAAAAAAAGCGGATTATAAATATTTTACCGAACGTTCGTTGAACTACAAAAACGTTTTCGATCCTTCGTCCAAATTTATCAAACAACGACATGCTGATGGCCGTTGGGTACAGGAATGGGATTCGTTGCAAAATCATGGAACTTGGTTTGGTGCTGGTTATGTTGAAGGCACAGCTTGGCACTTCACTTATTTTGTTCCACAGGATTATCCTGGAATGATTAAATTGGTCGGCAAAGATCTATTTAATAACCGACTTGAAGCTGGTTTTCACAATGGCAATGTGTTTATTGGTAACCAACCAAATATGCAAGCACCTTGGATTTTCAATTATTCAGGAAAGCCATGGTTAACACAAAAATACACCAGAGATTTGCTGGATAACTTCTTCGATTCGTCACCATTAAACGGCTGGCAGGGGGAAGAAGACGAAGGACAGATGAGTGCTTGGTTCGTATTGTCGTCAATGGGATTGTTCCAGATGGACGGTGGATGTAATGTCAATTCATCCTACGATATCGGTAGTCCGTTGTTCTACAAAGTAGTGATTAATCTCGATAAGGAATATTATTCGGGTAAAACATTCACCATAATAGCCAATAACAATACAAAAAAGAATGTCTATATCCAAAAGGCGACCTTTAACGGAAAGTCATTTAATAGTTTGAAAATCTCACATGCCGATTTAATAAAAGGCGGTGTGTTGGAATTAGAGATGGGTCCAAATCCGAACGAAAATTTTGGAAAATAATTATTGAAGTATTTAAGAAGAAAATTCTAGATGAAAAATTTATTAATTATAGTATTTTGTTTACTTGCGAATGTTATTATGTCGCAAAATAAACTTAACGACTCAGTGCCTGTGTCAGGTCAGTGGTCAATTGAGAAAATTAATAATTGGTACAATGAGCAACCTTGGTTGGTTGGATGTAATTATTACCCTGCAACCGCTATCAATCAAATCGATATGTGGCAAGCTTCTACTTGGGATCCAAAACGGATTGATTTGGAACTTTCTTGGGCTGCCGATATGGGAATGAATACGTTGCGAGTGTATTTGCATAATTTAGTTTGGAATGATGATGAAGCGGGACTTTACGCAAGAATGGATGAGTTTTTACAAATTTGTGAAAATCACAATATCCGACCTTGGTTTGTGTTTTTTGACGACTGCCATTTTCCAAATCCACAATTGGGTCAGCAACCATTGTCCGTGAAAGGATATCATAATTCTGGCTGGCTCAACTGTCCAGCGCGGGGCTTGGCTTTGCGCTATTCGGAAGGAAAAGCAACATCGAAGGAGAAAAAGCAGTTGGAAGGATATGTGAAAAACACCATGAGTCGATTTAAAGATGACAAACGTGTTTTATTGTGGGAACTCTACAATGAACCAGGGCGAGGAGATGCGGAAGATGGTGATTTTGAAAATAAATATATTGATGCAAATATTTACGATAAATCGAAGCAGTTGGTGTACGATTCGTGGGTTTGGGCACGGGATGTCAATCCTTCTCAACCTATCACTTCTACAACAGCGGGTAGTTTGGGAGAAATTAATACCAAGATAAACCGAATTAATTCTGACTTAAATTCGATTCATTCTTATGACGGGCCAGAGTATTTGATTCGGGAAATAAACAACTATAAGGTTGATGGTCGCCCAATAATTATGAGTGAATGGTTGGCTCGTGATAAAAATAGTACGGTTCAGAATTGTTTGCCAATTTTGAAAGAAATGAAAGTTGGTGCTGTTAATTGGGGTTTTGTTTCTGGAAAATCGGGCACCGTTTGGAACTGGGATAGCCGATTCAATAAAGATGGCAAACAAAGAAGCGTTAAACAAGAGCGAAAAAGTGGAAATGTAGTGAAAGCTGGTGAGTCATTTCCCGAACCAACAGTTTGGTTTCACGATTTGTTAAGATTTGACGGAACGCCCTACGATAAAAATGAAATTGAAGTATTTAAAAGACTAACAAAGAAATAAAAATAGATACAATATGAAACAACTTATATTCACACTGACAATCTCGTTTTTTGCCACTTGTTTTGTTCAAGCGCAATTAACTAATAAGCCACTTGGTACAACAACGGCTGCGAACGGTTATATTGAATATTTACCAGCTGCATACACATCTAATCCAAATCAGAAACTTCCAATTATACTTTTCTTTCATGGTAGTGGCGAAAATGGAAATGGAACAACTGACCTCTATAAAGTATTCAATACTGGACTTCCACAAATTATTCAAAATAACTCTTGGACCTATAAAAACCAGTTTGTGGTATTGATGCCACAGCACGTCAGTACAAATCCTAATAATCTTTGCCCTTCGGCAAACGAAGTTAGAAATTTTATTGATTATGCGCGTAAAGCCTACAATGTAGACACTTTACAATTGTATATCACAGGTTTAAGTTGCGGTGGAAATGGTGTTTGGGATTTTATCGGTGCCTATCCAAGCAACGAAAAAGTAGCTGCCGCCGTGCCAATTTCTACCAATGGAACCAAAGCTTCACGTGAGGGTAAAGCTGGATGCACTAAAGCAATTCCTACATGGGCTTTTCATGGAACCTCTGATACAACTTCACCTTGGGCGAACGATGTAACCGCCAATAACTTTTTTAATGCATGTCCCGAACCACATGCCGAAGCGAAACTTACCTTATATCCAGGTGTAGCACATGATGCCTGGACACAAACTTATAATCTTTCTTCTGGCAATGATATCTATGCGTGGTTATTGCTGCAAAAATCGCCCTCGAATGCTCCCAATGGCATTGCTACGGTTAAAGAGGATAAAAATAAAATCAACACTTTTCCCAACCCTTTCAGTAATGAACTTACGGTAAAAGTGGAAAGTGTAGAGAGCCAAACTATGCGATTGTTAGTTACCGATATGATTGGCAAACAAGTTTATGTTTCAAACCAATACAGTACAAACCAAGAAGTAAAATTGGGTAAAGAGCTGCCCGACGGCGTATTTTTAATTCGTGCAGAATTTGCGAATCAGGTAAGTGATTGTAAAGTTGTAAAACTGAAAAATTAAAACCATTTCTAAACTAAAATATCATGAAGTATTTCTCAATTCTTTTTATCTCTATTCTTCTTTTTGCCGGTTGTCAAAAAGAAAAATTCAGTACCACGGATGATGCTGTCGTTTTTAATTTTGAAAAAGCAAAATTAAGAGTGCAAGTTTGCAGTGATGACATTATGAGAGTAACTTATACTCAAAATGATAAATTTTCTACAAAAAAGAGCCTTATTATGGGCGATAAAGTGTGGGATAAAACTGTATTTGATGTGAAAGAGTTGGACAGCATTGTTACAATTTATACTAGTAAAATGAAAGCTGTTGTTAGCTTAAAAAATGGTCAGGTGAAATTTTATGATGCTGAAAACAATCTTTTGCTTCAAGAAAAAAATGATGGCGGAAAAACGATCACTCCCGATGAATTTGATGGACATAAGATATTCAATATCAAACAGGAATTTGAAACTTCGCCCGATGAAGCACTATATGGTTTAGGTCAACACCATACCCGTCTGCTGAATATTAAAGGCTACGACATGGATTTGTTTCAGCACAATATGGAAGTGTATGTTCCATTTTTGGTGTCAAGCAAAGGTTATGGCATTTTATGGGACAATAACTCACATACAAAATTTGGAAATCCAGACTCAGTTTTAGCCATTTCGCCAGAGCAATTATTAAGTGATTCCAATGAAAAAGGAAAACTCAGCGTTCAGTATTTCAGTGATGATAAATTTACACAAGCCATTGATACTGTCATTCCAAGTGCTGCTTCAAGTTTGGCTTTGGATAAAGATGCAACTTTAAAATCAGCTATTTTTTCAGGATATATTATTGCTGATAAAACTGGTGAACATTGCATTTACAGTTATGCCGATGGTTATTTTAAATGTTGGATTGATGACAAGCTGATTCTCGACAATTGGGCACCTTATGCTAATGCTCGTGATATGGCTCGGGTAAATTTGACCACCGGAACTAAGCACAAAATTAGAATGGAATGGTCGAAACCTTATGCTGGAAATTCATTCCAACTAAAATGGCGCAAACCAACTAATAGCGACTTACTTTCATTGTGGTCAAAATCAGGTACCCAAATCGACTACTATTTTATGGCTGGAAAAAATATTGATGAAGTGATTGGCAATTATAGAAAAGCCACTGGTGTAGCGCCCATGATGCCTAAATGGGCAATGGGATTTTGGCAAAGCCGTGAGCGATACAAAACACAAGATGAATTACTTGAAATATCAAAACAATTCAGAGACCGAAAAGTGCCTTTGGACGTGATTGTACAGGATTGGCAGTATTGGAAAAAAGACGCATGGGGTTCACATGAATTCGATGAAACTCGTTTCCCAGATATTAAAGGCACCATTGACAAACTTCACAAAGACTTAAATACTAAGTTGATGATTTCTGTCTGGGGCAAATTTTACACAGGTTCGAAAGCCTTTGACGAGTTAAACAAGAAGGGTTTCCTTTATCAAAAACCGCTTGAAGACTCAATCATTGATTTTATGAAATACAAATATACTTATTATGATGCCTTTAATCCAGAAGCTCGAAAATTATATTGGTCTCAACTAAACAAACATATTTTCAGCAAAGGAGTGGATGCTTGGTGGTTAGATGCCTCGGAACCAGAACTTCCAGAGAATCCAAATCCGGATATAATGGCTAAGTATATGACTTCGGATTATAATAAATCTGGTGTTGACAATTTGAATGCGTACCCATTAATGACCACAGAAGGGGTTTATAATGGACAACGTGAAGCTGCGCCCAATAAAAGAGTTTGTATCCTTACACGTTCGGCTTTTGCTGGTCAACAAAAATATGCCACAACCGTTTGGTCAGGCGACATTTCGGGTCGTTGGGATGTATTGAAAAGCTCAATTCCAGCTGGTTTAGGACTTTGTCTATCTGGTTTTCCTTATTGGACAACAGATATTGGCGGTTTTTGGGTGAATTATCCTGAGGGAAATAAAAACGAAGAATATCGTGAGTTATTCACCCGTTGGTATCAGTATGGTAGCTTTTGTCCAATTTTCAGGGTTCATGGTTCGAGCACCGAACGCGAAATATGGTTTTTCGGCGACGAATCGCACAAAGCCTATAAGACTCAATTGAAATTCAATAATTTGAGATACCGATTAATGCCTTATATCTATTCTTTAACTGGCATGGTAACGCAATCGAACTACACCATTATGCGTGCATTGGTCATTGATTTTGCCAAAGACAAAAAAGTGTTGGATATCGACAATCAATTCATGTTTGGACCTGCTATGCTGATTAATCCTGTAACTGATTACAAAGCTACTTCACGCAGTGTTTATTTGCCTCAATCGGCTGGTTGGTACAATTTCTGGACTGGTAATTTGCAAAAAGGTGGACAGACTATTGTTGCCGATGCTCCTTACGAATCTATGCCAATTTTTATTCAGTCAGGCTCAATTATACCGATGGGACCAGATTTGCAATATGCTATGGAGAAACAAGCTGAGACCATTGAGTTGAGGGTATATACTGGAAAAGATGCTTCGTTTGAGCTGTATGAAGACGAAAATGACAATAATAATTATGAAAAAGGCAAATTCGCAACAATCAATTTCCATTGGGATGAAGCAAATCAAAAGCTAACTATCAGCGATAGAAAAGGTTCTTTTGATGGAATGTTGATGAATAGGAAATTTAATGTTGTATTTGTTAGCAAAGCAAAAGGTTGCGGTGTTGACCTTACTGCAAAACCAGATATGACAGTTGATTACGAAGGTAAATCACTGGTGGTAAGTAAATAGAGTTTTAAAATCATTGATTATATATAAAATTGAAAATATGAAAAAAATAATTTTAGCACTTATCATTTTTGCAACTTTAAGCTCGTGCGCACAATCAAAAATTGTAATTGCTGATAAAAAGGCAACGAAAGAAACAAAAATGATGTACACCCAATTGACATCTTTACTTCAAAAGGGAATTATGTTCGGACACCAAGATGATTTAGCGTATGGTCATGGTTGGTTTGGCGAAAAGAATCGCTCTGATGTGAATGATGTAACTGGTGATTATCCTGCTGTAATAGGCTGGGAGATAGGACTCGTGGAAACAGGTGCTACAAACAATCTTGATTCCGTGAATTTTACTGACATGAAAAGATATATTCAGGAAGGTCATAAACGTGGTTCAATCAACACTATAAGTTGGCACGGAAATAATATCTTAACAGGTAATAGTGCTTGGGATTGTAAGCAGAACACAGTAGTGAAAAGTTTGTTGCCAGGAGCAGAAAATCACGAAAAATTTTTGACTTGGCTCGATAAAGTAGCTACATTTTTGTCTGATTTAAAAGATGAAAATGGTGTGCTGATTCCGGTTATTTTCAGAATGTATCACGAAAACACAGGCAGTTGGTTCTGGTGGGGCAACAATCAATGCACAGCGGATGAATATAAGCAGCTTTGGAGAATGACTGTGGAAAGACTGCGCAATACGAATGGTGTTCACAATGTGCTATATGCATATTCACCATCTGAAATTAAAGATGAAGCGCACTTTTTGGAGCGTTATCCGGGTGACGATTTGGTAGATATCATAGGATTTGATAGCTATGTTCCTGGAAAAGATATGCCCGCCATTGAAAAATACAAAGAGCGAGTTACGAACAATCTCAAAATTGTTACGACTTATGCTGCGAAAGCCAATAAAATTCCTTGTTTTGCCGAAACTGGAATGGAAAGTATTTGGTACACAAAATATTATACAGAAGTATTATATCCCTTAATTGCAAATACTAAAATTAGTTACGTATTAGTTTGGCGAAACGCGTGGGAAAAAGACAAACTGCAACACCATTACGCACCTTTTATTGGTCACCCTGCAAGTGATGATTTTAATGCTTTTGTAAAAAAACCAAGAATTTTAATGCTTCAAGACATTCAATCAATTACTGTTAAATAATCAATTCCACGATTCAACAACTTTAAATAAACAATCATTTAAATAAAAATATATGAACACGACATTTGAACAACGTCTTCAATCAGTTACAGCGGAATACGAGCAATTAGTTACGTTGAAAAACGAGCCCGTACTTCCCGGCAATGGGATATACGAACGTTATAAAAATCCAATTCTGACAGCCGACCATGCACCCGTTTTTTGGCGATACGATCTTTCGCCCGAGGATAATCCATATTTCATGCAGCGATTTGGAATCAATGGTACTCTCAATTCAGGAGCCATGAAATGGGACGGTAAATATATTCTAGCCGTAAGGGTAGAAGGCGACGACCGTAAATCATTTTTTGCAATCGCTGAAAGTCCGAATGGATTGGATAATTTCCGCTTTTGGGATTATCCTGTTACCATGCCTGAAACTGCTATTCCTGATACCAATGTATACGATATGCGATTGACAGCTCATGAAGATGGCTGGATTTATGGCGTTTTTTGTTCTGAAAGAAAAGATCCGAACGCACCAGCAGGTGATTTATCGTCAGCCGTTGCAGCAGCCAGTATTGCTCGTACTAAAGATCTTGTAACTTGGGAGCGTTTGCCTGATTTAAAAACAAAAAGTCAACAACGAAATGTAGTATTGCACCCTGAATTTGTAGATGGGAAATACGCACTTTACACTCGTCCGCAAGATGGATTTATCGATGCCGGAAGTGGTGGCGGTATCGGTTGGGGATTGATTTCCGACATTACAAATGCTGAAATTGAAGATGAGAAAATTATCAATTCTCGCTTTTATCATACCATCAAAGAAGTTAAAAACGGTGAGGGTCCACATCCAATTAAAACGGAAAAAGGTTGGTTGCATTTGGCGCATGGCGTTCGTGGATGTGCTGCAGGATTAAGATATGTGCTATATTTGTACCTGACTGATTTGGAAGATCCTTCCAAATTAATTGCTGAGCCTGCCGGACATTTTATGGCTCCAATGGGCGAAGAACGTATTGGCGATGTGTCAAACGTCTTGTTTACAAATGGTTGGATAGCCAATGAAGATGGTTCGGTTTATATTTATTATGCTTCTTCCGATACTCGTATGCATGTAGCCATGTCGTCAGTGGATAGAATGTTAGATTATTGTCTGAATACTGCCCCAGACGGTTATCGCTCGGCAACTTCTGTTCAGACATTGAACAAATTAATTGCTAAGAATTTAAATAAGAAATAATATTCTCACTCATAACTAACAGAATATGAATGCATACGAAATAAAGCTTCGGGAAAAAATTGGATATGGATTTGGCGATATGGCTTCGTCCATGTTTTGGAAATTATTTGGCTCTTACCTAATGATTTTTTATACGGATGTTTTCGGACTTCCAGCTGCTGTTGTAGGAACAATGTTTCTGATAACTCGTATTTGGGATTCAGCTTTCGATCCCATTGTAGGGGTGATTGCCGACCGAACTAATTCGCGCTGGGGTAAATTCCGTCCGTATTTGTTGTTTCTTGCCGTCCCGTTTGCGATAATTGGAATTGTTACTTTTTTTACTCCTGATTTGGATTATACTGGTAAAGTTATTTACGCTTATATTACCTATTCGTTGATGATGATGGTGTATTCTGGAATTAATGTTCCCTATGCGTCGTTGTTGGGAGTGATAAGTTCAGAGCCAAAAGATAGAAATATACTTTCGACTTACCGCATGACTTTTGCTTATATAGGTAGTTTTGTTGCGTTGCTGTCATTTATGCCTTTGGTAAATTTTTTCAGCAATAATAGCAAGATTATGGCCGATCAGCAACATGGTTGGCTGATGAGCGTTATCGTGATTGCTATTTTTTGTGCTTTGCTATTTTTCCTGAGTTTTGCCTTTACCAAAGAACGTGTGAAACCATTGCGTGAAAAACAAGCTCCTTTGAAAGAAGATATCAAAGATTTATTGAAAAATAAGCCTTGGTGGATTTTGTTGGGTGCTGGTGTTGCTGCATTGGTTTTCAATTCAATTAGAGATGGTGCCACGATTTATTATTTTAAATATTATGTAGTTGAAGAAAGTTTTGGAACAGTTCCGTTATTTAGTATTCCTTTTGTACTAAGCGGATTGTATTTGGCTGTTGGTCAAGCGGCTAATATAGTTGGTGTTATTCTGGCAGCTCCTGTTAGCAATAAAATAGGGAAAAGAAATACTTATATGGGTTCCATGATGATTGCCACTGTATTAAGTATTATGTTTTTTTGGATTGATAAAAGTAACTTGGGATTAATTTTTACTTTCCAAGTATTAATCAGCATTTGTGCAGGTAGTGTATTCCCTTTACTTTGGTCGATGTATGCCGATTGTGCTGATTATTCGGAATTGCAAACAGGCAACAGAGCCACAGGACTTATTTTCAGTTCGTCGTCGATGAGCCAAAAGTTTGGTTGGGCTATTGGTAGTGCACTTACAGGTTGGTTGTTAGGGTATTACGGTTTCCAAGCCAATCAGGTACAAACTCCCGAAACCATTCATGGTATTAAAATGTTCCTCAGCTTTTTACCAGCCGTAGGTACTGTTTTGTCGGTAATTTTCATTTATTTCTACCCATTGTCTGAAAAGAAAATGATAGGAATTAGTGCTGAGTTGGAAGCAAAAAGAAAGAATTCAGTACATTAAAAATAGAGTGATGATAAAAGGAATAAAAGAGGAATTACTCAATAATATTCTTCCTTATTGGATGAATAAAATGCCCGATCAAGAAAATGGTGGCTTTTATGGTCGCATTGATGGGCAGAACAATTTGCACAAACAAGCCAACAAAGGTGCGGTGTTGAATACCCGCATTTTGTGGACTTTTTCGTCAGCTTACCGTATTTTTAAGCAGCCTGAATATCTTGCAATTGCCAAGCGTGCTTTCGATTATATCAATACTTATTTTATTGATAAAAAATATGGTGGCGTTTATTGGGAACTCGATTATCAAGGAAACCCTGTAAATCCTAAAAAGCAGTCGTATGCTCAGGGCTTTGCATTGTATGGTTTTTCGGAATATTACAGAGCAACTGGCGATATCCTTGCACTCGAAAGAGCCAAAGAATTATTTTTGCTGATTGAGAAACATATTTTGGATAAAGATAAAGGCGGTTATTTTGAGGCTTTTACTGAGGACTGGAACTTGATAGAAGACATGCGACTCAGTGCAAAAGATGTGAATGAGAAAAAAACCATGAATACGCATTTGCATATTTTGGAACCGTATTCTAATCTTTTTAGGGTGTGGAAAGACAAAAGCTTAGAAGATTCATTGAGAAATTTAATCAATATTTTTACTGATAAAATTCTCAATAACAATACTTATCACTTGAATTTGTTTTTCGATGAAGATTGGAACAATAAATCTGAGATTATTTCCTACGGACATGATATCGAAGCTTCGTGGTTGCTGTTTGAAGCTGCCGAAGCGATCGGAGATAAAGAGCTACTTGAAAAATTAAAAGTTATTTCTTTGAAAATTGTCGATTCAAGCATGGAAGGCTTACAGCCAGATGGAAGTCTTATTTACGAGAAAGAAAATCAGCATTTAGATACAGATAAACATTGGTGGGTACAAGCCGAAAATGTAGTAGGATTATTATATGCTTATAAAAATTCTGGCAACAAGGTTTATTTCGAAAATGCTTCCAAATGCTGGAATTTTATTCAAGATCAAATTATTGACAAAACCAATGGAGAGTGGGTGTGGAGTAGAAAACTGGATGGCTTCATCAATACTGCCGAAGACAAAGCTGGTTTTTGGAAATGTCCATACCATAATGCAAGGATGTGTATGGAAGCGTTAAGTGTTTTGGCAAATTCGTATACTGAATAATTCAATTTTGATAAGAATAATGAAAAATTGATATATCAAAAAGTATTTAAAATAAATAAGGTGG
>JBBSCW010000048.1:0-14035 GCA_038249855.1 Bacteroidales bacterium | reverse complement strand
TCAATTAATGTCAATTATTGCAATATGTCGGTGCATTATTACGAAATGTAACTTACATTATATCAGATAAATATATTCGTAAATTGTCAATTGTATTTATAAATTGTCGCACTTAAATTTGCGAGGCTATTGGATGTCTGACGCTACGAAGAACAGGGTAGATTTACAATTTTATTTTTAAACCAACTCGCATTCTTGTAATATCATCATTGTATAAATTGCCAATATTATACTCAGCAAATACGCCCACAGTTTTTGTAAACATATATGCCATTCCAAGTCCAATACTCACTTCGTAACTAGTTTTCGACATTCTTTGATCGCTCAGGTCTATTCCACCAGTATCAACAAACCAGAATTGATTTGCCATGCCAATTTTGACTGTTGAATATATATCGAACCTGGAGTTATGTATAGCACCCAATAATGGTATAAAATGTATTTCTGAACTAATACCATAAAAAAAAGTTTTGGATTTACTAAAACTATATCCTGCGTACCCGTCTCTTATATATGGATGAAGAAGATTTGAATATGCTGAATATATACCAATATCAAAACTGTTTGATAATTTATAGTTTATATCAAAACCATAGCTTGGTTTATTGAGGTCTAAATCTCCAAATAAAAATGGTCGATATATTTTTTCTACACTACTAACTAAACCAAATGCAGGTTTTATACTTATTCTATACTGCTTCTCGTTTGTACTTTGAGCCATAAGCTGATTTGGTAAATATAAAAAGACATAGACTGCGATAAAAAGAATACATAAATTGTTTTTCATAAGAGTGGAATTTTTAAAAATGATTACCAAACAGCAATTAAGACCGTTAATTGCTGTTTGGTGTTTTAAACTATTTTACTAAAGTGACTGTGAGGTTTTTTGCTATGTTTTTTGCCGTGATATTGTAGTTTACAAAATATGATGTTGAATTATCATTTGGATATATAAAAGTGGGCGTGTTTAAACATAATAATCTGTATTCAGAATCATCACAAGGTCCATTAATATTTATATTATTATCAGTTGATGATACATTATAACTATCTGTTGTAGTTAATGAACCAGTAATACTTGAGTTGTAACTGGTAACCCACCAAATAAACATCCGCCTTGAATAATTGATGAGTCTATATTCTGTTTTTCGGAATGCATAGCTAAAATTAGGCCCTGAATGCAGGTTTCTTGGGTCAGCAACGTCATAATAACTATTTGTTCTTAAATACAGTTTAATAAGATAATTGTCTGACCCAATTTTTATTGTATTTTCCTTGTATGCAGTATTTTCAATTGCCGAAGCAACTTTCATTAAACCTTTATTGTTAATTATCACATATTCAGAATTATTAGACACTTCCACCAAGTTACGAAATGATTTCATTTTTTCTACATTCGCAATACTTGAAGAAATTAAATAACTGTCAATATATTTGTAAACCTTACTTCCAATTATTACCATTTTGGAGCTATTTATCAAATATTTGTTTCCGTTGTTAAACTCCAGAGGCTCACAAAATATCTCATCATTGGTATTTGTATTTAATTCAATTTTATCGCTGTTTTTTGCAACGAAAGCTTTTACCTCGTCTAAACTACCAAATTGTTCAGGGTTGATGGATTCATAAAACTCATCGCATATTGTACCAAAAGATTTGAATCCCTGTTCTTTTTCCCAAGCGTTGCGTTCGGCTTTTGTCATTGTACTTACTTTTGCCAGAGTGTTATCAAAATCTTCCTGAGTAGCAAAGGAAAGGATGTCTTGTTTTACTGCACTTTGTGGTTCCGTGATTGCGATATCATCCTTTTCGCAAGAAATTAATGCAAAAATAATTACTAATGCACTAAAAGTATATTTCATTGTTCTATATTTCATATTGTTAAATATTATTTGTTATTAGTCATTAGTTTCAAAAATTGTTATTATAATTACTTGCTAAAGACCGAAAGCAGGTCATGAAATTTTAAATATAGTTATGCGTTTGCTTTCTCTAATAATTTTTCAGTAGTTTTGTGCTGTCCCTTTCTTTTTTTAAAGTGAGTGGTAGGGCGGAAGTCAGTTAATGTAGTCGCTAAACTTTATTATAACTGGCTCCGCCTTTTGTTTTATCCTCCTGTTGTTAGTGTTACTACCTAAGACCTAACAGGTTTCAAAAACCTGTTAGGTCTCTTGCAGCCACTGTGTAGTTCAAGTTACGCTTCGCTAATAATAACAATCAGCAGCCCCACGCTCGCGCCGATTTGTAATCGGTGTGTTGCTCTATAGAGCAAAATAAAGAAGTTTGCTTTTTCAAAGCAAGGCACATGTTACAAACATGCGCCAGCGTGGGGAAAAATTATATCAACATATTTAAAAAACAAGACCTAATGACATAAATAAGGAGTGTCTGTTTTGAAACACTATTGGATTACCAGTAAACCTTGAGGGTTGAGGAATTATTTCAACTTCGACTAATATCTGTTGATAGTTATAACCTAACTGAACGTTTAATCCAAAGTGTTTTGAATTTACTAAGCTGTATCCTAAACCAAAATCAGACATAAAACCAGGATTTACAATTTCTGCTGGTATACCGTAACCAATATTCGAAAACAAGTATGGAATACTGCTTTTGTGTTCAAAAGGCATATATTGAATAGAACCAAAAACTGGAAAAGTGTTGTACGTAGGGTTGTAAAATTTGTCAACACCTATACCGAGTCCTATATTAATAGTTTCATTAAGTGAATATAACTCAGTAACTCGAAAAGATTTAGCATTCATTTTTGAATCACTTCTGTTATAATTCCAAACTTGCCCTTTTTCTAATAAGCCATATGAATACCTTAGATCAATTTGTGTGTGAAATTTAGATTGTGCTTGCATACAATTAAATGTGGCGAAAATAAGTGCGAAAATTAAGATTATAATTTTTGAATTAGTCATATTTATATAAGTTTATAATTTTACATGAAAGGTAAATGAAGTAAAAACATCTATTTTTTGATTTTTGAAACGATAATTTATTGATGGTAAGTTGCTGTTAATTAAATCTGTAATATCCAAGGAAACGTAGCCAAAAGTTAATGATATTTTAAGATTGTCTGATATTGCAGAAATTAGACCCGCTCTAAGAGTATAGTAACTATATTTAAAGGGCTTGGTTATTTCCCAATTATTATCTTCCGAAAAAAAAGTTTTAGCAGTAATACGTGCTAAACCAATTTCAGTATCAGTAAATAAATACAAATCATCCGCCAGGTGAAAATATAACCGTGGAATTATTCCTGCCATAAAATAATCAGCCACATAACTCCATTCTTTAATAGGATTTACGCCATACAAACCTTCGCCTAATAATTTACCGACATTTATACGTGTTTCAAAAGCTATAAAGCTAAGCTTTGGCACATGGTATTCGTACCCTATGTGAACACCTCCACCGTATGGGTTATAATTTTTTATACCTAATAGAAATATTCCAGCATTTAGACTGTTATTTTCTGAAAAAACAATAATAGCATAAACAATAAAGAAAATAAGCAATAAATATCGTTTCATAATTATATTTTCTTTTGTTATTCCATATCCTTTTGTATTTTCAAGCCTTTCCATTCGGTTCCAAATCTAGCACAAGTATAAATTTCACCACACCTAAGTTTTGGATATGGTAGGTCTAATGTCCCTTGCAACGCCTTTGCCCATTCAATTGTATTAGATGGAAAATTCAATAGATTAATAGAGATTAAAAATTTGAATTGGCTACTGAAAACATGGTTCATGTTATCTGTATTATAGCTTATTTTATCTTCATTAAATATTATAGTGTATACAGTATTGGGTGAAATAATAGTCACAGCATCGGGTTTAGAATTGGGTTTATTATTTACAACTATTAGCTGTCTTATTAATTCATCGTAACCGAATTTTGCAGCATTCAATAATAAGCTAGTTGGTACGTCATATAAGAAAAAATCAACAGTCTTAGTTAATTCTCTTTTTCCGGGAAGTGGTATATAGTATAGATTACTCATCACTATTGGTCCGTTTTTTGGTATATCTAATTTGTTTTTCAACCCCATTTCTAATACAATTCCTCTCCACCCAATTCTCATTTCATCTCATGATGTATCACTCCAACCAATCCATCTCTTGCGTTGTGTTGTACCCGTAACTCCAGTTTCAGCATATATACCATAATTATAGAAATAGAATTTTCCTTTTAATCTCTTATCTGAATTAGTTTTAAAATCCACTTCATATGATTTAGTACCACCAATTATTGATTCAACTATTTTGCCAAAAAAAGTATGTCGTTCTGCATTATAAGTAGGAAAAGAATTGAAGTCTGGCTCGCTATTTGTTGAACTTGCTACTTTTAAGTAACCTGTGACATAACTCGGTTCAACATTTGGGCTTACTTCTTGTACTACTTCTTTAAAGGTATCATATCTATAAATACCATATGCTATTTCATAGTATTCTTCTGATAATTGATCTCCTTTCATATTCGGATTAGTACTATACAACTCATAGAATTCTTTCTCTTTGCTTTTATGAAATTTATATGTTCCGTTGGGTGTTATTTTGAATATAGTATCATTTAAAGCAATTTCACCTTCTGGATTAAGCAAAGCTGCAAATGATTTGTTTGGTAATAATGAATCTAGTGCAAGAGTTAAGTTGTCATTAGTTATATCACTAACTTTTTGTATACCTTTATTATAACCCTTTTCCATAACTTTTGCATAGCTAACAAAATTAGGATTTTTTACTAAGATATCACAATCACCCTTCTCATCAAAAGCTTGGATAGCTTGCAAAACCTCTTCTCTTGTATTGAATGAGAGTCTGTTTGTTTCAGTTTGTGAGATTGTTTCTGTTACTTCATTTTTCTCGCACGAAGCAAATGTAAATGCCATAATGGCAAAGATATAATATATTTTTTTTATATTGATTGTTATTTTTATTTTTAAATTTAGCTTCATTAAATTCTTAAATTTCCTTTGCTAAAGACCGAAAGCGGGTCATGAAATTATAAATATAGTTGTGTGATTGCTTTCTCTAATAATTTTTCAGTAGTTTTGTGCTGTCCCTTTCTTTTTTAAGTGAGTGGTAGGGCGGAAGTCAGTTAATGTTGTTGCTTAACTTTACTATAACTGGCTCCGCCTTTTGTTAATTTTAATAACTAGTAAAAAGAGGAAATAACATATTGATATCTCTTCCCTGAATTTATTTATCAAACAAATTGATTGCATTTATTTTTCCTATTGTAAATTTGTATTCTGTTTTTATGATCATAAACTCTGTAAATTAAGGTGTGAAGTTAATTTAACGAATTGAAAACACCTAAAATATTTGTAAAAATAACTAGGACAAGAGAAATAAAACAAGCCTGTAAATCAGATGATTACAAACAAAATAAAAATATTTTTAGGACAAAGTTATTTCTTATCATAAAGTCATTAAAAAACAGTGTTTTTGAGCTATTAGTGAAAGTTGTAAATTCTAATAATGATGTTCATTTATTATAACTACTTATGTAAATCTTCCACACACTTCCACGCAAATGTTTCGTGTGGCTATAATTTTAAATCAACGTTAGAGTACAATAAACCTTTTCCTATGTTCCAAAATAATAATTTTGACACTGTATAGTTCAAGTTTAGCGAAGCGTAACTTGGACTGAAAACAAGATCAGTTTTTAACTAAATAAAAAAAGCAGTTGAAAACTGTAATAATTACCAGCACAAGTTACGCTTCGCTAAACTTGCGCTAGGCACAACCAAAAATCTAAATAACAATCAGCAGCACCACATTCAAGTTTGTAAACATCAAGAATAAATTTACAGGCGGATAAAAGCACAATGTATATTTATAAAAGTATAGTATGAGGTAGCTACTGATTATTTTTTTGTTGGGTTTTTAGAATAAGTTATGTAAGCTAATCTAAATCACTACCTGCATAATAGGCATAGTGTAAGCACCCGTACCCTCGATAGTTACTGCAGCCACTCTAAACCAATACTTGGTAAGGGGTGTAAGACCGCTAAGTTCTACCGATGCTTTGGAAGTTACCTCAACGTTGACCCAATCGGTATTCATGATGGGCGATACTTGCGTAGTGTATTGCCAAACATAGGAGCGTGCACCTTCTACTTTCTGGCGACGAAGTAGCACTGTTCCCGACTTTTCGCCCAACTCCACACTGAATTCAGGGCGAACGGCAGGTGAGGGTTGTTTAGCCAAATCGAAACCAGCACTTAGTATAACAGCAGCATCACCATCGGCAATACGGTCTACATATAGAGCCGTTTTACGCATTTTATTCACCCACTGCTCTTCGGCTTGGTGCATCAAAGCAGTTGCTTCTTTGCCTCCTGTAATGGCTGTTACATTGCGTGCTTCAAGCAAGTCGGTACTTGCTTTCAGTTCTTCTAAGGGTACGTCAGGACTTGTGAAGCTTGGGTTCAACTTCATCTTACTTTCTACACTACGTCCTACTTCAACTTTTTCTGCAATTGTGAGTTTTACAAAATTGAGAACTACATGATCTTTCTTCATACATTTTAATTTTTAATTGTTTAACTTGATTTTAATTATCATGCTGTTTTGCAGCCGATTATATGGTTTCATGTCTGTGTGCGGTATGTATAATTGTTTTTCGGACTGCTAAAATCTCTTTTCTAACTCGAAAAACTATTTATCTGATAGTATTAGTTTGTTTTCCTCTTTGAAAAATTCCTTTTCCAATTGGTTCAGGAGTTTTTCCAGTTAGTAAAGTTTCTTTTCCAACTGGAAAAATCATTTTTCCAGTTGGTTTATTACTTTTTCCAGTTGGAATAGGAGTTTTTCTGATTGCTATAGTTGTTTTTCTTATCAGTATAGGAATTTTTCCTATTGGTATTGGTCAAATGCAAGAATATAGGCTAATACTGTCTTTCAATATCCGAATTTCAGCCCCACGCTCGCGCCGATTTGTAATCGGTGTGTTGCTCAAAAGAGCAAAATAAAGAAGTTTGCTTTTTCAAAGCAAGGCACATGTTACAAACATGCGCCAGCGTGTGATACAATCGTGCGGCAACGGGAGACTTAAATACAATAAAACTCTTATAGTTTATACCTTAAATTCAAACCAATACCTAAATTTAAGTCACTACCAGTTATAGGATTAAATAGATTGAGTCTTAATTCGGGTTCGAAATAGAACCTGGATGTTAACTCTATTTGCTTACTTATTTTAGTAAAATAGTTTAATTTGAATAAATCCACAGAGACGTTCTGTATATATGACAAGTTGGGATAGAGTTTCAAATTATTATAAAAATTTGCTTCTATACCAACACTTAAATTTACAATATCTGTGTTGAATTTTGCCGCTACAGGTATCGAAATATAGTTGACATCCATAAAACTATAGACGAATTTTTTACTATTCAGTCCCACTTCATACCCCCAATGTTTATCAAATTGTGTGTTGAGCGTAAGACCATAGCTATGGGTAATCAAGTTATTTTGCGATTCTTCAAATGCAGATGAAACTCCTACTTTTGTTTCTTTTTGAGCAAATGTGATGGTATTAAAACTGACTAAAATTAAAAGAATTAGTAAACTTGTTAAACTTTTTTTCATGATTTTTTTTAATTTGTTAATTGATTAATATTTAATAAAGTAAATTCTGAGACTTGTGGGTTTGAATGTATATTATTCTATAATGACACGGATTGCAAAACCCCGCCAGCAGAGAAGCTAGCAGGGGAATTGGTATTAATACAATATGTAAGACTAATTAATAATTTCTTGCTTCCATTGTCATTAAGAAATCATTACTAACTTTAAATATTTTATTACCATCTATGTCATAGTGAACACTACCAGCACTATGTTGCCAGTACCAATCCGATCTTCCGTTACTTAATATATCCATAAACCAAAATCTACTCCATTCACTTAAACAGATAGTCGCATCGCTCGATTGAGTTGTTACTTCCAAATTACCTAAGTTAGCTAATACTTTCCCATTCTCATCGTATGTATTTATAGGGATTTTTTTTGTTTGCGAACCTTTCTTATCCCATTCGTAAATATACATAATACTAGAATTTTCAGTTGAATTCCAATCTGTATCCCATACTAAATTAATTTCATACCATCCAGACCAATAATTATTTTTTGCAGCACTCACATATTTTCTTGGTAATGCAAAAGCGATGTCAGTCATGATACCTCCTGAATAACTATTTGTAGTAGTATTTAAAACACAATTACTTGGATCAATTCTTACTATATGCATATCCAAATCGCCATCGAATATACCACCATAGTATTGTTTACAATAAATTTTACTTACTGAGACTTCGTAACCATTTGAAGCTTTGCTGAGTTTTGGTACTTTTTGAGATATATTTGTATCTTCATAAGGCATAAAAATCCAAACAGGATGCAAATTGCTAAAAGCTTGACAAACTTGCACTTCATCATATGACCCATTATTTTTAAACATATATCCAATATTAACAGTATCGTTATTCATCGGATGACATGTTATTGCTGGTATCCTGTTATTCTCGGCATAGCCTTCGATAGGGAAAGGACAATAAAGACTTACATTGTTTTCAGTCAAGAATTGTATAAGAGAGTCCGAGTTAGAGAAGATGTTTGAATTTACACCATCAATTCCGCCGATTTTCTGCGGTTTGATACTAACAAAAGCATTCTTAAATTCAGATGTAAATTTATTAGTATTAGCTTTTACTCGTAAAGACCCAGATTTTGAAGTATTTGAAAATAAGTCTTTAAGCATTACTCTATCTTCTAAATACTCTGGAGAACCTGCAACAATAACTTTATTAATATCATCAAAATAGCTTTGGTCTTTTGAAATCATATCTAAAAAGATATTTGTTGTTGTTTCAAGTGCACTCCGCATTCTTTGTTGTTCTGGTGTTAGTACTTTAGCAGTTTCTGGTACTATTGTTACTTCATTTTTCTCGCACGAAGCCAATGTAAATACTACAATGGCAAAGATAAAATATATTTTTTTCATATTGATTGTTATTTTTTAATTTCATTTTTAATTTAATTCTGTATTCTCAGCCTACTTAGGCTTTATTCTCGAGAGCTGTGTACTTTATGTATTCTCCCGCATATTTACTTGATGGTTGGTATTCCTTTTACCTGTATATGTTCCTTTCTTTTTTAAATGTTATAAACTATACAGCTCACAGTTTTTTTTATGTTCTGTGAGCTGTATTTAACTTTAATAATTAATCAAGCGTAAAATTTCCAATCAGGGTTTTACTGCCGTAAGATATTTCAATAATATAGTCTCCACTATCCCAATTATCAATAGCAATATATAATTCAGCTGTAGTTTCAGTGTCCATTGTTTCCATATACACTACTGTACCGTTACTATCAGTAATCACAATATCCGCTATGCCAACTGTAGACCAAAAGTTTAGGTACAAATCGGTCAACGATAAATCAACTGTTACTGGAATTAGCATTGGAGCACGAGGTCGAGTAGGATCTATGGTTTCTTTTTTTCCTAATTCGATGTTTCCCGCTTGGCTAATCGTACATGTACAAGACAGTAAAAGTGTAAGAAATAAAATTTGTTTTTTCATAATGTTTGCTTTTTGTTTTTAAATTGAATATTTTTATTAGTTTTGCATACAAAGTTAAATGAGAAACTTTGTAATAGCAAAAAAAACTACGGTACAGCTGCTGTTTTTTAACAAATTTAATTCATTGATAATGTGTGGATTAATTGACTGTTAAAATGTTTTTACGGTACAGGCAATTATTTATGCATAAAATCATACAATTTTAACTAAGCATTTGATAAAGAAATGAAGAAAAAACAAGTATTGTTCTTGGGGATTTTTTCCATCCTACTCTCGGCATGTAGTAAGCACTATAGCAGCAATGATATAATAGTAGAGGTCGAAAGTGTGCTGAATGAATATCCTGACAGTGCCTACCAACTATTAAGCAGCATTCCACACCCAGAGCAATTGCCTATAAAGGATTATGCTGCCTGGTGTTTGCACTATACTCATGCACAATACAAAACTTATAGGGAAATAAAATCGGATAGTTTAATCAATATAGCTGTGGGATATTATGCCGATAGTAAGTTGAAGAAATACAAAGGAACCGCTTATTATGTGTCGGGCTGTGTCAATGGCTTATTAAACAAAAAGGACAAAGCCATAATAGCTTACAAAAATGCAATAGCTGCGTTGGAGGGAACTCAGGAGCATAATATTTTAGGATTGGCAACAATTAATATGGCATATATTTACAAACAGAATGAAAATTATGCTTTGGCTCAGATCCTTTTTCTTAAATCTTTAAGTCTATTTAAAACTTCAGGAAATAAGAAGTATCAAGTATCTAATTATTTAGAAATCTCAAATATTTCATCTCAATTAGATTATCCATTTGACACAACAATGTTTTATTCCAATAAAGCATTGAATTTAGCCAAAGAGATTAAAGATACTGTATTGTATTATTACGTTCTATCACGGCAAGGAGAATTATTGAGCAGAAGCAACAAAGAAATTGCCTTGCGGAATTTATTAATCGGATTCAATCATTGTCCTCCTCTTAGAATAAAAAATGCTTCCTACTTGGCATACTTGTACTCGGGAGACCATAAGCCCGATTCAGCTAAATATTATTTGAAAATTGCCAATGAAGAAAATAACAATGATGAATTGCAGGTACTAAAAAACTTGGCTGTTGCAAGGGTATATAGAAACTTAAACGATTATAAGCAGGCCTACTCTGCCATGGAGGTGGCTTATTCAAAACAAGACAGCGTTTTCAAAAAGAAGCTTCAAGAACAGCTTTATAAAATTGAAAAACAATTCGATTTATCGGAAAAAGAAAAAGAGAATGCTGCATTAAAATTAGCCAACCAAAGAAAAATCATGTGGATAGGTTTTCTAATAATAGTGGTGCTTGTTGTGCTAATAGTACTACTGCAAGCAAAAAGTATTCATAAAAAGAAACAAGCTGAACTTTATATCAAGCAGCAAAAAATAGAGTTTGAATTAAAACAACAAAAATTAGAGAATCATACAAAATATGAATTGTTATTATCCAAACTTCAGCAACGATTAGACATTACGCTCCGTTTCAAAAAGCTACAGGCAGGAAGTTATAATCCTAAAAAGCAAGAAGATTTTTTGAACACGCTTACAAATGAGGTAGTGCTTGCCGAAAGTGAATGGCAGTATTATATAGATGAAACAAATGTGTTGTTAAACAATAAAATAGCTGATTTGCAGCAAAATCATACACAGCTAACACCAAATGATATGATTGTCATTGTATTAATATGTTTGGGAATAAACATTTCGGATGCCTGCAACTTACTAAATTCAAGCAAAGAAACCATGTATATGCGGCGTAAGCGGGTAAAAAAACGGATAGGAATAAAAGCGGAAATAGAAATAGAAGTATGGATAAGAGATAATATTACTATAGAGCTACAGGATATATTAAAGGATAGACTTTATTGGAACTAATGACTTTAAATACGGGAGTCGTTTAACTGAATATGGCATACATCATGCTTCAAACCGCTTGTAGCGGTTGGACGCTTCCCCCCCCACGCTCGCGCCGATTTGTAATCGGTGTGTTGCTCAATAGAGCAAAATAAAGAAGTTTGCTTTTTCAAAGCAAGGCACATGTTACAAACATGCGCCAGCGTGCGCCAGCGTGTGGATTACAAAACCGTGCCGGCAAGCGATAATTACATTTCTAAAAAACAATCTCTATTCAATAATTATCTTCACTGTATCTACCGTACCTGTACCAAAATCCAATTTCCCGATATAAAGCCCCTTTGCATAATCGCTACGGTTAATGTTTACTTCTGTTTTGCCCGAAACATCTATAGTCTTAATCCGTTTACCAAGTGCATCAGTTATTGTTAAAGTTGCATACTTGCTATTTAGTGGTATCTCCCATTTAATTTGGCTTGACTCTGTAACCGGATTGGGTGAAATTAAAAGAAAGCTACTTTTTATGGGATTACTTACCCCATCAATTATTGTGGGAAAGCAGCTGATATTGGGATCAAGATACTTTAATTGAATATTGTCGTTCAAAAACTTCACATCATTATTCAGATGATAGCAAACTAAATACCAAGCACACATACAATTTAGTGGAGGTATTACAGGGTTAAACAAGCCGTTAGTACAGCCAATTCCTTCTATCCAAATATTATCATTATTTAGAATGTCAAGATGGAATGCTTTACGATAGCTACCATCGACTAATACAGTATCGATTTTTGTAATCACGCCAGAAGATAGAGAACTATTGTCACAAAGTGAGAACTCGCTGTGTAGATTGTTGATGGTATCTCCTACATTTTTGGAGAAATCATATAATCTGACCTCATGATTACAGTTACGAGATTGAAAATAGATCTTCTTAGCTGACTCGCGTAATGCTCCAAAATATACTGCATTTACCGAAGTTGATAAGGAATCTTCTTGTTTAAATATCTTATGGTATTCGATACTGTTGATGATGGTATCACCCATCATCTTATATTGATATTTGCAAGGAAAATCGCAGACACCTTGATACCATTTTATTTGGCTCCACACAGCATTACTGGTTGGGAATGGTACGTATGGGATGTCACTCCATTTTCTTACTGATCCACAATCCACAAAATCAGGATTCTTGTAAACCGATTCACCGTTCTGGCTAAAACATACAAAATGCCACTCCTGATGACACATACTGCAAGTTGGGATTGGAGTAATTCTTCCAAAAATCCCTTCGACAACACTACCAATACCCTCAATGATATAATCAGAAACAGGTAAACGACCTTCTGAAACTTTATATCTTTTTCGATATTTATTGCCAATACTCACAGAATCAATGTTTTCAATAATGTATTTTATTTGAGTATGAGTTTTATCTACCCAAACTGTATCACCAATTTGTTTCGTAAAATCATATAGAAGATATTCCGAATTCCCAGATCCAAAGTGAGTTGTATAGCCTATGCCAGAATAGTATATTTTCTTATCCTTTTCTCGCAAACCACCTACACCTTTGTATATAGGATTATCAATAGTGCCAATGTTTCGGCAAACTTTATGATAAACAATACTGTTAATCGTAGTATCGCCTTGTAAACTATATTGTAATAATGTTGTATCCATGGGTGCATCATTTACGTTTGAAGAATAAAACACATTCCATTGTGCATTTTCGGTAGGGAACGGAACGTATTTTTGCGCTCCAGCCATAACTGGAATCAATAAAAATAAGTACAATATTAACTTTTTCATAATTGTATGTTTTTTAATTATTTAATTTCTAATTGAGCTCCCAGTTGCACTTCAAAGTTATCTGTAATATTTGTTTCATCATCGGCATCAATTGTAATATTAGCCCCTGATTGTATAATAACAGGTCCTGATGGTTTACTGGTAGTTACATTTGCTGCCGTATTGCATCGTGTGGCAACTCGGGTTCTCAATCTACTTTTCCGTAATTCAATGACTAATTGTTTCAAAGGTTCCACCATTCAAGCATTCGAAACCTGAATCAAACATAATACTTTTACCATCGAAGATAACATTTGCAGCATTATTTATAAATACATCTCCAAAGGGTTCATTTGCATTAACATGATTTCCTACATAAATATTTTTCCCTCCAATGTATCTGCTTGCACTGATAGTTAAGTTTTGAATATACACATCCTCATTAAAATCTGCAATTGAGCCATTGCCTGATGTAGAAATTGTTGATGGAAGTGTCACACAATTTGATTGTACCGAAAGTACTGGATTGATACCACAAATTGCCCCTTCTGTGATTTTAATTAGACTGTTTAGATCATTAAGTTGAATGTTAGCATCATTTTCTATACAGATAAAGCCTCCATTCTGAACTGTTATATTATGATTACCAGACATTATTATTATCCCTTTTATCTGAATTGTCCCACCATTTTCAACAATAATATTGTAATCAGAAATATTGGTTGAGTTTAAAATAAG
>JBBSCW010000047.1:0-14094 GCA_038249855.1 Bacteroidales bacterium | reverse complement strand
GCCAGCTCTTGAAAACGAAGATAATAAAGCTGTTGATTTTGTAGCAACACCCAAGATTAATGAAGAAAACGAAGATCCTTATTATAATATAAATCAGTTGGGAAAATATGACCCTACTTTGGATTTGTCGCATTATACGCCTCCTACACTCGATTTGCTGAAAATTTATGGTACAGATAACAGTACCCAAATTGATATGGTAGAGCAAAATGCCAATAAAGACAAGATTATCAAAACATTACAAAATTATGGAATTGAGATAGAAACTATAAAAGCTACTGTTGGACCTACCATAACTCTGTATGAAATTGTTCCAAAAGCTGGTGTGAGAATTTCAAAAATACGGAATCTCGAATACGATATTATGTTGAGTCTGGCGGCCACTGGAATCCGTATTATTGCTCCAATTCCTGGAAAAGGTACAATAGGAATTGAAGTCCCAAATGCTGATCCTCAGGTAGTTTCAATGCATTCTATTATAGCTTCTAAAAAGTTTCAGGAATCAAAATTCGATTTGCCAGTGGCTTTTGGACGTACTATTACCAATGAAATTTTCATGGTAGATCTAACCAAAATGCCTCACTTATTGGTTGCGGGAGCTACGGGACAAGGAAAGTCGGTAGGGTTGAATGCTATTATTACGTCGCTGCTTTATAAAAAGCATCCTTCTCAGTTGAAGTTGGTCTTAATTGATCCCAAAAAGGTGGAATTTAATATTTATGGTGATATAGAAAAACACTTTTTAGCGAAATTACCAGATGGTGAAGATGCCATTATAACTGATACAACCAAAGTAGTTGAAACGCTAAATTCACTCTGTGTGGAAATGGATGAAAGGTATGATTTACTGAAAAAGGCGCATGTTCGTAACATCAAGGAATATAATGAAAAGTTCTATAACCGAAATCTGAATCCAGAAAAAGGACATCGTTTTTTACCCTATATTGTGGTGATTATTGATGAGTTTGGCGACTTGATAATGACAGCCGGTAAAGAGGTTGAAATGCCTATTGCACGTATTGCACAACTTGCACGTGCTGTGGGACTTCACATGATTATCGCTACTCAACGGCCTTCGGTGGGCATTATTACAGGAGTAATCAAGGCTAACTTCCCTGCACGTGTTGCTTTTAAAGTTTCGTCTATGATTGACTCTCGGACCATTCTCGATTCTCCCGGGGCCAATCAATTGGTAGGTAGAGGTGATATGCTTTTCTCACAAGGAAACGATTTGACTCGTGTTCAGTGTGCGTTCGTTGATACGCCTGAAGTTGAAAATGTAGTTCATTATATCAGTGGTCAACAAAGTTATCCAACTGCCTTCTATTTACCCGAATATGTTGCAAATCTAGGAGAAGGAATTGATTCCTCATCCATCGATATGAGTAAACGGGATCCGCTTTTTGAGGAGGCTGCGCGATTGATTGTGGCTAATCAACAAGGATCTACTTCATTAATTCAACGTAAATTTTCGATTGGATACAATCGAGCTGGAAGAATTGTAGATCAACTTGAAGTTGCAGGAATTATTGGTCCTTTTGAAGGCAGTAAAGCCCGTCAGGTTTTGGTATTGGATGACTATCATTTGGAGCAAATAATCAAACATTTATAGAGTTTTGACATCATTGGAACGAAATTTGCGTGCTAAACTTCCGATATCAAATTCAATAATTAAAACAATCAAAATGAAACGATTTACATATTCTATCATTCTATCAATAATTTCGATAGTCAGCCTTAATGCTCAGCAAACGACTGATGCTGAAAGTATTATAAAAAATCTTATAACTACTTTTAGCAGCAATACCGTCAAAGGTATTTTTACACTTTCGACAATTGGGAATAATTCTGTAATTTCGCAACCGAATAAGGGAACTTTTGTTTTGAAAGGCAATAAATTTGTTATAGAAATGGAAGGTGTGAAAGTCTGGTTCGATGGTAAAACTCAATGGACTTATATGACTGAGAGCAACGAAGTATCTATCAATGAGCCTGATAAATCGGAGTTGGTACAAATAAATCCAATGGCTTTATTGTCGGATTTTAAGTCTAAATCAAAGGTTCAATTTAGCAAACAAAAGTCACCGTCTAATTATATTATTGACCTCATACCTAAAGAAAAAAATAAAGATTTTAACAAGGTAGAAGTTCAAACAAACAAAGAAAATGGAAATTTGGTAGCGGTAACAATACATAATAACGATAAATCGCAAATCAAACTTTCCGTATCTAATATTCAAAAAGGAGTTCAATTTAAAGATGCTTCATTCGCATTTGATAAATCGAGTTATAAAGGTGTTACTATTAATGATTTGAGATAGATTTTCATACATTTATACTCGGTAGAAGGAAATAAAATAAAAAATTATATAAGAAAATGATAGAAAAAGTTAGATGCCTGATTATTGGTTCAGGACCGGCGGGATATACAGCCGCCATTTATGCATCACGTGCTAATTTAGCACCAGTTTTATACGAAGGTATGCAGCCTGGCGGTCAGTTGACTACAACTAATGAAGTTGAGAATTTCCCTGGATATCCAGATGGCATTACAGGTCCCGTGATGATGGAGGATATGAAAAAGCAAGCTGAAAGATTCGGAACTGATGTAAGATTCGGAATGGCAACAGCTGCAGATTTATCATCTGCACCTTACAAAATTACGATTGATGGCGAAAAAACTATTGAAGCTGAAACTTTAATTATTTCTACTGGTGCAACCGCAAAATACCTTGGATTACCTGATGAGGCTAAATACGCTGGATCAGGGGTTTCTGCCTGTGCTACTTGCGATGGCTTTTTCTATCGTAAACGTAAAGTGGCGGTTGTTGGTGGTGGAGATACAGCTTGCGAAGAATCAATTTATTTGGCAGGTCTTGCCGATAAAGTTTTCTTGATTGTACGTAAACCATTCCTGAGGGCTTCTAAAATTATGCAGGAACGTGTTTTGAGTAATCCGAAAATTGAAGTGCTTTTCGAACATGAAACGCTGGGTTTGTTTGGCGAAAAAGTAGTTCAAGGTGCTAACTTAGTGAAGCGCCGTGGAGAATCAGACGAAGAACAAGTAAAAATTGAAATAGATGGATTTTTCTTGGCCATTGGTCATAAACCGAATTCCGATATTTTTAAACCATGGATTGAAACTGATCCAGTGGGTTATATCAAAACCATTCCAGGAACTCCAAGAACCAATGTAGCAGGTGTTTTTGCATCGGGTGATGTGGCTGATCCTCATTACAGACAAGCAATTACTGCTGCCGGAAGTGGATGTCAAGCTGCCATGGAAGCTGAAAGATATTTAAGCGAAAAAGGGTTATAAACTCAATTACTTATAAAAAATGTCTGACTATTTTAATAGGCGGGCATTTTTTGCGTTTAGTGTTTTGTGTTTAGTGTTCAGTGTTTGGCGTTTAGTGTTCAGCGTTTAGTGTTTTGCAAAGTCTCGCAAAGTAGAGATGTCGCAAGCTCCATTTGCTTTAGCTTATTTTTGGACAATTTATTTACTTCGCATTATTACTAAATAGAATCATAAGCAAATTGGCATATTAACATATCGGCACATTGAACATCTTAGCATATTGACATATTGTCTTCATTTTCAATGTTCTTTGTAATTAGAGCAAAATCGTATGTTCAATTGTCTTTAATTTGAAAAAAAATCAGTATTTTTGCATAGAGTTTTAAATTTAAAATATACTTATATGAAACCAACTTTGTTTGTTTTGGCTGCTGGAATGGGAAGTCGTTATGGAGGATTGAAACAATTGGACGGATTGGGTCCACATGGCGAAACTATAATGGATTATTCTATTTATGATGCCATTAAGACCGGCTTTGGCAAAATAGTTTTTGTCATAAGGGAAAGTTTTGAGGCTGATTTCAGGACTATGGTTGTAGATAAATTCAAAAATCTTATTGATGTCGATATTGTATTTCAGGAAATTACAAATGTTCCCGAAGGTTGTACTTACAATCCTCATCGTGAAAAACCATGGGGAACAAATCATGCAGTTTTGATGGGCAAAGATGTTATTAAAGAGCCATTTGCGGTTATCAATGCCGATGATTTTTACGGACAAGAGTCGTTTGCTGTTTTAGCTGATTTTTTGAGAAGCGTTGTTGGCAAAGAGAATGAATATTGCATGGTGGGCTACCATGTAGGAAATACCCTGTCAGAAAGTGGCTCGGTAAGTAGGGGCATATGCGTGGTTGATGAAAACAACTATTTACTAAATGTTGTTGAACGTACCCATATTGAAGAAAAAGGTGGAACTATCATTTACATAGACGAAAAGAGCGAAGAAGTTATCCTAAGTGAAAACACGCCAGTTTCGATGAATATGTGGGGTTTTACCCCCGATTATTTCGATTATTCGTTGGAGTATTTTAAAGAATTCTTAGCTGAGCATGGCGATAAATTAAAATCAGAGTATTATATACCGTTGGCAGTCAATAATTTAATTGTTGAAAAACGGGTAACCTGTAAAGTGTTGGATACAACATCGAAATGGTTTGGCGTAACGTATGCTGAAGATCGTCCGCAAGTGGTGCTGAAAATCAATGAATTAGTTAGAAAAGGTATATATCCAAATAAATTATTTTAACAGAGTCGTTATGGCGAAAATATTAGTAACAGGTGGAGCCGGATACATTGGTTCGCACACGGTAGTAGAATTACAAAAAGAAGGTTTTGAGGTTGTTATTGTCGATAATCTTTCTAATTCCAATATTGATGTTTTAAATGGGATTGAAAAAATTACTGGGATTCGTCCTTCTTTCGAGAATATCGATTGTTTAGATTATGTTGGTATGGATAGAATGTTCGAGAAATATGCGAACATTGATGCTATTATTCACTTTGCTGCAAGTAAAGCTGTTGGCGAATCAGTTGAGAAACCTTTACTTTATTATCGTAACAATCTTGTTTCGTTGATAAATATTTTACAACTGATGCCGATTCATCATGTGAAAAACTTAGTTTTTTCATCGTCTTGCACAGTTTATGGTCAACCTGACGTATTGCCTGTTACCGAAGATGCTCCTATTAAAGTTGCAGTTTCACCTTATGGAAATACCAAACAGATTGGTGAAGAAATAATCAAAGACACTGCTTATAAAAATCCAAATTATTGCAGCATTATTTTGCGTTATTTTAATCCAATTGGTGCTCATGCTTCTGCTGAAATTGGAGAATTACCCAATGGAGTTCCGAATAATTTGTTGCCTTTTGTAACACAGACTGCCATTGGCTTACGTAAGCAGCTTCAAGTTTTTGGCGATGATTACAATACGCCTGACGGTTCGTGCATTCGCGACTATATCCATGTGGTGGATTTAGCAAGAGCACACGTCATTGCTGTTAAACGTCAACTGGATAATCGCATGAATGAGCCAGTGGAGGTCTTTAACTTGGGAACTGGGAGAGGTCTGTCAGTTCTTGAAATAATAAAGACTTTTGAAAAAGTGAATAATGTGAAAGTACCCTACAAAATAGTTGCCCGCAGAGAGGGTGATATTGAAAAAGTATGGGCCGAACCATATTATGCCAATAATGAGTTGGGATGGGTTGCCGCAGAAACCGTTGAAGAAACTTTAAGGAGTGCTTGGGTGTGGGAACAAAACTTAGCCAAAAGAGTTAAGGTAGAATAGTTATAAAATTGAAGTTTGGCAAAATAAGATTGTCAAACTTTTTTTTAATTATGCTCAAAAAATCCCAATGTGATTACTTAAATTTTCATATTTCATTTTGTAAATGACACAAGTATATATTCAAATGTCGTGGAATTTACCATTTCTTATTAAAACAAATTATATTATGCTTTATCCATTGAAATTTGAACCGATACTCAAAGATAAAATTTGGGGCGGAAATAAGTTAAATAAACTTTTTGGAAAACCAACAGATACTAATAAATTGGGTGAAAGTTGGGAATTGTCTGGTTATGAAGGAGATGAGTCTGTGGTTTCCAACGGAGTTCTCGCCGGTAATAATTTGACCGAACTTATTGAAATTTATATGGGTGAGTTGGTTGGCGATAAGGTTTACGATCAGTTTGGATTGTCATTTCCCTTACTTTTTAAACTAATTGATGCCAATGATGATCTCTCAATTCAAGTGCATCCGGGCGATGAAGTAGCAGCCAAACGGCATAATTCATTTGGTAAAACTGAAATGTGGTATGTGATTGATGCAGAGCCAAATGCCGAATTAATTATTGGTTTCAACAAAGATTGTACACAAGAAGAATATTTAACAGCCATGGCAGAGGGTCATGTTGAAGATTTATTACAAAAAGTTCCTGTACAACAAGGCGATGTGTTTTTCATTCCTGCTGGTTTGGTGCATGCAATTGGTAAGGGTGTGGTAGTGGCTGAAATTCAACAAAGTAGTGATGTTACTTACCGGATTTATGATTATAAACGAACTGACGATCAGGGCAATGAACGTGAATTGCATACAGAAGAAGCTTTGGACGTAATAGATTTTTCAGCTTCCACAAATCCTAAAACTTATTATCAGATTGAACTAAATACCATTGTTCCTTTGGTGAGTTGCGATTATTTTACAACCAATTTAATCCAATTCGATCGTCCTTTGACACGTAATTATGGTAACTTAGACAGCTTTATCGCTTATATGTGTCTCAACGGTAGTTTTATCATTGAAGTAAAAGGAGAGGCAACTGTTGTCAATCAAGGTGAAACTGTTTTGATACCAGCCTGTATTGATGAAGTAGGGCTGATTGCAGACCAATTAACACGATTGTTGGAAGTTTATGTGTAATTATTCCGTTTAGTGTTCCGTGTTTAGCGTTTAGTGTTTGCGTTTACTCGTCAATCCGTTTGTCTGCTTGTCTACTCGTTTACTTGTAACTACTAATCTACTTTTCGAGCACCACATCTTTTAATTTACAATCACAATCGCAATAATTGGTTTCGAGTAAGCCACTGCGTTTCAGAATATTTAATTCGGATTTGAAGTTATCGGTGAAAATATTGGAGTCTAGATTATCCTCAATTTGCTGCAAAGTCCACCATTTGGCTGACTCGATACAGCTAGAATTAACTGACAATTCGGAGTATCTACACGCTACAAATAGAAATATATATTGCGATTCAAATTCTGTTTCATGGGTGTAATTCGACAGAAAAAGAGGTTTAAATTGTTTGATATCCAACTGCTCGGCTGCAACTCTTTCAATACAATCCTCAACTTTTTCATTGACTTTCACGTGACTACAAACTGCCGTGTCCCACATCCCAGGAAATAATGTTTCATTAGTTTTGCGTTTATTTAGGTAAATCCTATTGTTATCAATTAACATCAAACGAACTACTGGGTGCATGTATTTTTGTTCGTCAGCCAAACTTGCCTGATGATGTATTGAACCAATCATTTTTCCCTGTCCGTTTACAATAGGCCACCATTCTTCACGCAATAATCTGACACGCACCAAAGTAACTCGTATCATCTCGAAGAATAGTATAAAGAATAAGATTAAAAGGTAGCTTGTCCGAATGAAGTTGAATACATCTGGGTTTGTTGATATATTGAAATAGCTCAAATATATGTATAAATGTACGTATAAGAATATCAATCCTCCTAAAATCCAAATCATTCTAAATAATTCGTTTAGATTGTTCAGCATGGGCAGCATTTTTTTATTTTGCTTAAAAATAAAAAATTCAATCTGGGGGCGGAAAATAAGTGAAAGAACAAAAACCAGCAAAACAACGTATTCTGATTCAATAGATTTAAAATGTAATGGGATTAGCGCATTAGGAATTAAAGTCGAAAATAAAGCAGCCAAGCCATAAATAAGGGTTGAGAATAAAAACCATTGTGTAATCTTACGATATCCAAAATAAATGTACACAAAAAGAAGCAAACACACAGTTAACGAAACTGCCCATGCAGCTCCTAATCCCCAAAAATCATCCACCACCATAAAAACTATAAGTGGCAGAAAATGTAATACCGGATTAAAGAATGATTCGTTTATTTGTTGTTTGAGTCGTTTCATTAGATTCGTAAAAGGAAAACACTGTAATGAACCAAATTTAGTTCAATTATTTGATACTTAGACTTGCTACTTATTTCCAATTTTAAAATTTGTAACAGGCTACATCTCTAACAACTAAAACTACTTTTAGTTTTTTCCCGTTTACGAAAATTGAAATTATTCTCTAAAATGACATCATTCGGCTTACGTATTTGCCTATAATATCGAACTCTAGATTCACCAAAGTTCCTTTTTTTATTTGGTGAAAGTTGGTAAATTCATAGGTATACGGAATAATAGCCACCTGAAAAGTATTATCGGTTGGATTACAAACAGTTAAGCTGACGCCATTAACAGTTACTGACCCCTTATCAACAGTTAGATAGCCGCGTTTGGCCATTTCTTTGTCTAATTTATATTCAAAGGTAAAATACCAACTTCCGTCGGCCTCGGCAACCTCTGTGCAAACTGCGGTCTGATCCACATGACCTTGTACAATATGCCCGTCCAACCGACCATTCATCATCATGCTACGCTCGAGATTTACTTTACTCCCAATCACCAACTGACCTAAATTGGTTCTGTCCAAAGTTTCTTTGATAGCAGTAACAGTATAGCTTTTATCCGTTTTCTCCACCACCGTTAAACATACTCCATTATGAGCAACGCTTTGGTCAATTTTCAACTCATTCACGAACGAACATTCCATAGTTAGATGCAAATTTTCTTGCTCACAACGCAATCCGACTACTTGAGCCGCTTCTTCTATTATTCCTGAAAACATAAATATTGAATTTTATTTGAGATTTGGGATTTGAGATTTAGGAGATTTTTCGTTACTTGTCGACTCGTTTACTCGTTTACCTGTACACTTCACAAAGATATTAATTTTGACCTAAATTTCAGTATTCTATTTAGTAAAAATGATAGTTGGCATATAATGGAAGGCTATTTTAGTTTCAATTAAACACTAAAACCTGACTGAAAAGACTGGCTATTCGCTTTTCAGTCAGGTTCAGAGTCAGTAAAATTAAATTGGATTAAACTGCTTATCACTTTTAGACAAGCTGCTATCTATTTTGATTCTGGTTCTGGTTCTAGCACGAACAGTGTGGGTGACAATCCATGTCGATATTGTCTAAAATACCTTGTGCTTTTTCAATTCAGATATTAAAACTAGATAATAGAGTTTATATAAGTTGAAATTTTATCGACCCCCCAACCCCCAAATGAGGGAGAAAGAGTGATATTTGCATATTCTAAAAATAAAAATTTTGGTCTTAAAGCCCCCATTTGGGGGTTTGGGGGTCAAAAGCAAAATCAATAAAACTAAGCAATAGTATTAAATATCCCAACTTATATAATGTCTAATGGATATGTATTGTATATCAATACAAATAAGTGAATCTATTACTCAGACTATAATAGTTTAGATTTTGGCACCGTAATATGAAAACACTGTGTATTTTTTTCTTTTATTACTAGAATTATTTTGCTCTGTTGATAAACAAGAAGAATTTCTTTCAAAGCATTTTGTAATTCTAAATCATTGTAAAGAAGCCAATTAAACTGACTATAGGAAATGTCAAATGAATATCCATAGCTGTGAGAACTAATACTCCTCGTAGCATTTCTGTTCGTCTTGGTGAGTTTTTTTTGTTTTTCTATCGTACGGGTAAGTGAGGTGACAATAAAATAATCATTATTATTCCCAGTTTTACGCTCAAAATCCGCTCCTATAGACTTTAAAACTTCATACGCATCAGGAGTTAACATTTTTACCGAATGATGCATATTTCTACTAAGTTTGTAGCCTTGACCTAAGTAACTTGCTATATTGAGCAACACACCGATTACAAAACGGCGCGAGCGAGGCAAACGATTCAGATATCAGATAGTCAAATAATACTTTCAATCATTTTTGTTTGCCAAAAATTTGTCCAAATAACGTTAACACATCTTCCTGCGAAGGTTTGTAGGTTACTGGATATGCATCTTCTCCTGCTTTTAATGCACCTTCAATCGTTCCATTTAGATGCTGCGATCCTGGAAACCAGAATTCATCTGGATCATAACGTTCCACACTCCATTTATATATTGCAAAATCCCAAACATCCATTGTGCCTGTATATTTAAGCCTTGAAATTGGGCTGTCATTTTTTCCTTCTTGTCGGTTTAAATATAGAAATGAACCTTTATAAATAACATGATATTCAATACCCGATCCTTTTTTATATGTTTTCAAATTGAAATCTGCAATTATTTTGTTTGCTTGTTCCTTAACTGATTCTGGTATTTTCGTCTTGGTCATTGTTTTTTTGTTTTTATTTATTTAAGGAACCAGCTTGGTTCACTTTTGAATATTCGTCGACCAACTGACGCATAAACCACAGGTTACGAGGCGACCAACTAATGCCATCGCCAAGATTATGATTCAAATTGTTGCTAAGTTGTTTTACAATGGATTTACCCCAACCATGTTCTTGTTGGCGTTTTATAATTAGTTCACCAATTTCCCAATATAATTGATTAGTATATGATTGAACTGCCTGAACAGCCTGAATCCGATGCTGTTGAACAAGTTCAACTACCTCTATTACAAAATGTTGGTATTTAATTTCTAAATTGTTGGTTTTTATATCAGTCATTTGTATACTTTATAATAAATCAATTTAAATTTGCTTCAACTCATTCTCTAAGATTATTTTGGCTATTTCGATATTTCGTCCGTATCCGCTTGCAATTAAATCGGCGTAAACCAATAAGGGCGGGGTGGTTTTTGTTTCGATGGTCTTTTCTTTTTGCTTCCAGAAAGCCCGAAGAATTTCTATTTTGCCGTTCACATCTGGCACTAATCCCAAATCCTGTCCAAGGTTTTGCCAGCTTTGTGTTGTATAGATACAGAACTTTTCCGGTATCAATTGATTTGTCAGAATTGCTGCTGCTGCTTCGGCTCCCCAAAGGACTATTCCTTCTTCATTATCCAGAAAAAGTTCTTTCCAATTTTGGATTGTATAGGGTTTGATAAAGTGCATTTGTTTTTTAACCAACCGGGGGCGAAGGACATCTTGATAGGCCACTACCCAAAGTTCGAGCAACTGAGGTTTGTTTTTCAGTACGCGCTTTAATTTGGTTTTCAACAAGAAGTTTTGCTCTTCTAACTCTTTCATTACATTGCTGACAAACCCAATGGATACATCGGCAAGTTGCGCCAGTTCACGATAAGAAAGCTGTAAGTTTTGGGGTCATTCAACAGGTTGAAAATAATTTTGATACCTGCTTCTTGAAAGGCTTTTGTCTAGTTGGTTTTTTCCTTTTTGTGTCCCTTTTGTCCAGCAATATGCACGAATAATTCTTGATGTTTTACAAAACAGTTTCCAGCTACATCAAGATAGTTGATGCCGCTTTCTTTGAGTTCGAGTGCCACTTCAGAGGCAATATATTTGGCAATAACCAAAGTGGGGCGTTTGGTCAATGTTTTTAATTCTTCTAGACGTGTGAGTATAAAACCTTTATTTTCTTTTCGCAATTCATTTTTCGCTTCTACCACAAAGGATTGACCATTAATATCAATAATACCATCATACTCGTTTCGACGACTTTCGATAGTAATATTTAATCCGGTAAGTTGCTCTAAGGCCACACTTGCATCGTATATGAAATCGTTGTTCGGATACATGATTCAGTGTTTTTTTTTGTTCAATGTAAATAACCGTTCATTGTCAATGAACATGCAAATATATTGAACATAATTGGAAAAAGCAAGGGAAAATTAAGAAAAAAGTAAACTATAATATTTATCCAGAATTTCTCTATTGATAATAAGACTTTTTACCTAATCGAATAAAGCACTGAGCATCAGTTTCAAGTTGCTACTCTATGGTTTTCTCAAAAGTTTCTATGCAGTTTATTAGTATTGCCAACGACTTGCTTTTGATCAAAAATAATTGGTTGGCTAAAATTACGGGACTTTGAGTTATTTTATTTGATCGAGATGATTTTCGAACGTATTTGACCAATCAAATAATCTGCAATATCCAAACAATGGGTTTTTGCTTCGGGAGGGGATGCTTTCTCGAGGACACTTGTTAGCATTTCCTAATTTCTTTGACTTGACTTTGTTGAAAATACGGGTTACTTTTACTTTAAAGCTGTTGAAGTTGTTTTCGTTGCGGCAAAGTCGTTTGGCAATGGCATAAGCTTAAATTTTGGGTTCTGATTCCATAATCAACTGTATTTGATTTTCAATCTCAACTTTTCCTTTTTCAGTGATTACTTTTAAATGTTGATATTCGGAACTGAAATTGAGAAACCCAAATTGTAGAAAATTGCCGGGCTTGCAGATTTGGCATTCACAGATATTTTCAACGTCATATATAATTTCAGTATTTCTGGCTTTAATCATTTTCAGTGTGCCATAATCTAAACATACAAATTGTCTTATTCTGATTGCATTCCTAACTCCTTGCTCTTTTTCTCACTTCTACATGTGAATTTCGTAACATTTTCCCAAACAAATGTAATAAACTCCGACTAGTGCAATAGTATTTTTGCCCAGTAAGATTTTTAAACCATATAATAAAAAAAAACATGAAAAAGAAAATTGAATTTTTAAGATCTGGAGTTCTTGTTATTGGATTTGCTACGGCTACAATGTTGTTAACTCTATCGTTACAATCATGTAACAACACAAAACAGGATAACTCTAAAGAAATCGCAGAAGAACAAAACGAAGCGAAGTTCGCCAACGAAAAAGAAAATGATGCAGAGTTTTTGGTAAGTGCTGCAGCCATTAATTTAGAAGAAATTGAATTGGGAAAATTGGCTCAAACACGAGCAACAACAGCCGAAGTAAGAGATTTAGGTAAGATGATGGAAACTGAACATTCAAAAGCTTCATCAGATTTACAGGCATTGGCCGAATCAAAACAAATCTCCATCCCCACCACATTGACTGACGCTGGCTTGAAAGCTCAAAAAGATTTAATGGACACTGATGCGAAAGACTTTGACAAAGAATATGTAGACAAGATGGTAAGCGGACACAAAGATGCGATCAGCCAATATGAAGATGCTTCTTCAGATGCAAACGACCCCGAAATTCGTGATTGGGCATCATCCATGGTTCCTGTGCTTCGCGAACACCTTGACAAATTTATTGTATTGCAAAATAAATACGAAAAGAGATAACACAGCAGAATTTACAATTTAAACATTTACAATTTACTATTAATTCTACTTTACTAAAATAAAAGAAACAAATTCTATATTGACCCCCAAACCCCCAAATGGGGGCTTAAGAGTGAAATTAGGAGTCGATTTACGCAATTCAGATTTACACAAACTGCGTCTTAAAGCCCCCATTTGTGGGTTTGGGGGTCAAAATTTTAAATTGGTAAAGTAGAATTAAAGCGAAATAAAATTAACACAAACTAATTAAATTAAAACTCAAATGGAAGAAAATAGAAAAGATCAATGGAGTCAAGATGATTCACATGGTCAACAACAGTATTATGGTAACCAACAAAAAGAGGGTGACTATGATAGAGATGTAAATGATACTTCGACAAGCTTGGAAGAAAAAGAAGACGAAGAAGATGTAGAAGATGTAGACATTCATGCTGAAGAAGGTAAAGAAAAATTAGAACAAGACGAAGTAGATATGCCTGAAAGGGAAAGAAGTACAACAGCACCTTACGCTGGAAACAGTTCGGAACAAAGTCACGGTTACAATCCAAATGCTAGTACTGACAAAAATGACAATTCCGTAGACAAACAAAATGGTTGTTGTTAACAGCTCATTTTAAGGTAAGTAGCTTGTGAATATTATGAGTCTACTTACCTTAATCTTTTTATATAATGCACATTCAATGTTTTTAATTTACTTCTAATTCTACTTTACTAAAATAAAAGAAACAAATTCTATATTGGCCCCCAAACCCCCAAATGGGGGCTTAAGAGTGAAATTAGGAGTCGATTTACGCAATTCAGATTTACACAAACTGTGTCTTAAAGCCCATCTTCCTCCCTCTCTATTTTTGGAGAGGGCTGGGGTGAGGACTGGGGGTTTGGGGGTCGAAATTTTAAATTG
>JBBSCW010000046.1:0-14206 GCA_038249855.1 Bacteroidales bacterium | reverse complement strand
TGTTTGTGAAAAAAAACCGCCAGTTGAATGTCCAATATGCGGACAAACACCCTGCAAATGTCAAAAAGAACCTCCTCAACCATGCGAAAAATGCGGACAAAGACCTTGTGTTTGCGTTAAGAAAACAAAGGTGAAATTGCGAAATGGCAAAGAACTAGAAATCCAACACATGATTTCAACTTCGTTCTGGAGTGCTGATGGAAAACCCATGTCAGCTGAGGAGTTTTTAAACAATCTCTTTGGTGAGCTGCCAAACCTATTCAAAAGCGAAGACGAATTGCGTACACTTTGGAGCAATCCCATGACTAGAAGGACATTATTGCAAAAGTTAGAGGATGCTGGCTTTGGCAAACAAGAACTATCCACTTTACAGGTATTGATAGATGCTGAGAAAAGCGATCTTTTTGATGTGTTGGAATATGTATTCAATAGCGATACAAAACCAATCACCAGAGAAGCACGTGTAGCAGCTGCTCAAACCACAATCTTTGCCTTGCTTACCAATAAACAGAAAGAGTTTATTGAGTTCGTTTTAAGCAAATATATTGAAACTGGAGTTGGAGAACTTGACCAAGATAAATTACCTATTCTACTTACGAACAAATACCAATCGCTTGAAGATGCCAAAGAGATGCTTGGTAACGTGGCTAATATAAGCTCTTTGTTTATTGATTTTCAAAAGTATCTGTATGAAAAGAAAGTGGGGTAATAAAATAACAATGCAACAAGTTTTTGTCAAGCATCAGCAGATTTAAACGGTATTTTGAAATCAATTTTGTAACTTTGTCGATAGATATACATTAATGGTAGAAGTGTTATGATAAATAAACCTTGGAATTATATTAGAGTTTATATAAGTTGAAATTTTATCGACCCCCCAACCCCCAAATGGGGGAGAAAGAGTGATATTTGCATATTCTAAAAATAAAAATTTTGGTCTTAAAGTCCCCATTTGGGGGTTTGGGGGTCAAAAGCAAAATCAACAAAACTAAGCAATAGTATTAAATATTCCAACTTATATAATGTCTATTATAGTAGTTTCTATATTACTTTTTTAGGATTAACCCTTACAAAAAACAGAATTTTACAAATGAATAAAAACAAAACAGTATCGTCAATTAATGTCGATAAGTCAATATTTGTTAGACAAAACAAAATGATATTATTCAGCTTAATGCTGTTAGTTATCAATGGTTTGTGGGCCAAGGATATCAAGCCTACAAAGAATGTGATTGTGATGATTCCCGATGGAACTTCTTTGAGTGTTTTGTCGGCATCACGTTGGTTAAAGACTTATAGAGGAGAAGAATCTACTTTGAATGTGGATAAGTATTTATGTGGTACGGTTACTACATTTTCGTCCAATGCGCCCATAGGTGATTCAGCTCCAACTATTTCTTGTTATACGACAGGAATTCCCCAACGTGCAGGTAATATCGCTATTTACACAGTACCTGATTCCAAAAATGATTTAGTACGCTTGAATCCCGACAGTGCATATCAGCCTTTGGTTACTATTCTGGAAGCTATGCAAATAACTCAAGCTAAATCAGCTGGTTTGGTTGTTACCTGTGAATTTCCTCATGCCACACCTGCAGGTAATGCGGCACATTGTTACAACAGAAGCAATTATAAAGCCATAGCACCACAGATGGCTTACAACAATCTCGAAGTAATGTTTGGTGGTGGTACTTCAATTTTGACTGATGATATCAAACAACATTTGCAAAATACAGGAACTACCTTGTTGCAAAATGACAAGCAATCACTCCTGAATTTTCAAGGAGATAAAATATGGGCTTTGTTTGGCAATGCCGATTTACCTTACGATATAGATAGAGACACAACTGAAACACCCTCGTTGGCTCAAATGACTTCAAAAGCAATTGATGTCCTCGAAAAGAATAAGAAAGGTTTTTATCTACTGGTTGAGGGCAGCAAAGTGGATTGGGCTGCACATGCCAATGATCCGATTGCGATTATGTCGGAGTTTCTGGCTTTCGACAAAGCGGTTGGAGTAGCTATGGATTATGCCCGCCGCATGGGAAATACTACAGTTATTGTTTTGCCCGATCATGGTAATAGCGGTTTTTCGATAGGGCGGAGTGCTATGAAGAAATCTTATACTTCTATGACTCTCGAAGATCTTTTTGGAAGTGTATCGAATTACAAACGCACATCAGGGGGCTTAGCAGATATTCTGAAGAAAACTAGCCCTGAGAATATTGGCAGTGTTTTTAATGAATATACAGGGATTGAATTGACGGATATTGAATTGAAATCTCTCAACGGTGCTACGGAGGGTGACTCTGGAGATTATATGAAAGCCAGTCAGAGTAAAAATATGACGAATTCCATTTTGGCTATAATGAATGCACACAGTACTTTTGGATTTACCACAGGTGGACACACTGGCGAGGAAGTGTTTTTGGCTGCTTATCACCCCAAAGGTCAGATTCCTAAAGGAAATATGAGAAATACAGAGCTTCACAAATATCTTTTAAAGGTTGCTGGACTTAAAAAACGCATGAATGAACTTACCAATCAGATTTTTTCAAAGCACACTGATGTTTTTAACGGAATGGACTACAAGATTACTGCCGATGAGGGTGGTGCGCCAGTGTTGACGGTAAAGAATGCAAACAATACACTCCAAGTAAAAGCTTATAGTTCCGTTGCTACTCTCAATACTACATCCTTCGATTTAGGCTCAGTGGCAGTGTTTGTTGAACAAAACAATACATTCTATTTGCCCAAAATGCTTATGAATAAAATGAAATAAGATTTTTCGGAATTAGAAAGCTTTACCAATAGTTATAGTGCCACTTGGAGTGGCATCCCCACTACTAGAAACACAGACGGGCTAACTCTAAGTTAGCCCGTCTGTGTTTGTAAATAAATATTCTTTGAACCAATTATTTGAGTTGATAGGTTTCGCTTATATTTTCAATTTCTGCAGCAGCCAAAGTTAGCTCTTTTGGAAAGCGATTGTCAGTAATCAATGATTTCTCATATAATCCCTGGTAGTAATCCACTGCATCTAGCATGTTTGAAATAAAGGTTTTGTAATACGATTTCCTTTTGGGGATGTTGGTATCTCCCTTGCCTTTCTTTATTTCATCGCGGAGATATTGAATATAGATTTTCATTTCGGCAATAAACAGGTGCGCACGCTCTTTATTCGTTACAAGATTAGTTCTACCATAAATATGGTCTACCATCTTTTGTAAAGGTACAATTTCCGAGAAATTAGCAATATTCGGTCCCGGGCAAACATTCACTGTATGGAAGTTTTTTACAAATGGCACATCGTATTTCAAAGAGGCTGCATTACTCAACCCAACGCACAAACAGTCTTTGCCTAAAACTTGTGTTTTCTTTTCTTCATATTCCTCATTTGATAAACCTTGGGTTAGAAGCTGTGCTAATTTCAATGTCTGATACTTCTTTGAAGCAGCGCAAATAGGGCGTTCGGTAAATTCAGTGTTGAACTGCAAAAGTTTTTCAGGACACGGACTGCCCGGGTTTCCTTCGTTAATTAGCGCATGTTTATGTTTGTCGGAAGTAGTTCCATTGAGGTAGTAAAAAGGAATACCCATGGGCGAAAAATCGCTGAGATGTACATCCTTTTCAGTGGCTTTGGATAATAACTGCAAAGAATAATCATCCACTGTAGTAGCTTCGGGTACCAACAAAAATGGTGAACCCCAACCTGTTGAAGCAATGTCATATTGATTGCGTAGGAATGTATCTTCTTCATAAGTTCCAATTCCACCTTGAACCGACACAAGCATTTCGGGTGCTGCGGTCATGTTAATGCCAGCTTTCTCCAAAATTGCCGGCTGATAAATAGCAAACATTTCCTGAAGGAGTTGTGCTCTATTCTGTTTTAATTCTTCAAGAACTGGTCCGAGAAGATATCCAGTAGTAGCAAAGGCATGTCCACCGCAATTTAATCCTGACTCAATCCTAAATTCACTTACCCACACACCCTTCTTAGCCAAGAATTTCCCTTGAATCAGCGCTGACCGGTAATCACTTACTTTGATGATTACTTTTTTGTTGAAATGAGAGTTCTCATCTGGGTAAAAAGCCTCTTTATTTTCCATATAACCATACAACCTAGGGTTCATCCCAGCTGATAAGCAGATGGATGAATTTCTCAAATTGCTTTTGATATAGCCACGGAGAACGGCTACCGCATTAGATCCGTCGGCAATCACGTTCCCATCATGGTCGTAATTTTCGCCATCTACCTTGGTAAGGATATTCACATCAATCTGTCCGGCTACAATTTTACTCCGTAATTGTGCTTGCTTCTCAGCCCTTTCGGAGGGATGCGGACATTGAATCATGTCGAGATACATGTTTTTGATGATGCTGTCGTTAGGCAACATCTCAAAATACTTGGTTATCTCCGTACCAGCGTCAAAAGCTTCAGCCTTCAATTTATCCACTTGGTCATACACCATTGCTTGAAGCAAATCGAGATAATCAGTTACACGCTTGGCGCGGTAATCAGGCTCTTGTTTGCTAATCGGATGGTAAGGCAAATCCATTTTTGGATAATAATGAGCCCGCATCGATTCTATTATTCGGTCTTCGATAATCGATAATACTGATGATATTCCAAATCGAGCTACCTTCGCTGGTGCATCAATTGTAAATGCAATTCCCATTACAGGAATATGGAAGGTATGTCCTGATCCAGTTTGTTCCTGCATGTATTTATCAATCTTTTGTTTGATAAATGATTTTATGTCGTTGTTCTCTGTTGTATTCATGCTGCAAAGATAATCAAAATCTACAATAACTGCACAAAGAATGAAGTAGTGTGCAATTATTGTTTTGTGTGGCTATAGATTTAGAATATCATTTTACTCTGCCGCTGCCATAGCCGCCATCATGATGATTGAACCTGCTGTACCATCCATGGTGGGTTCGTTGGTCGAATAGTCGCCAATATCATCGTGATAGACCACAAAATTATTTTGAAAATATTCATACTCGTCAGGATTTTCGAGCATTATTCCCAATAAAGATTTATAGATGGAGCTATACACTGGACCATCAACCAATCCGCCTACAACTTCTTTTTTTGTTAGTTTCCAAGTGCCTGTGTGCACATCTACTGGATAATCTCCATTTTCAGGAAAGCCAGTGAACATTGAAGTTCCCCATGGATTACGCCCGAATAACCAATCACGTTGTTTGAACATGAAGTTATGATATTGTTTATCATTAGTCATTTTTTCGTAGACAATGATTTGTGTTATCAGGCTGGTTAATAGGTTGTTTGAGCACCAAATAAATGGAATACCAATATTGTATGGATTAGAATTGGAAGCTTTAATTGTTTTTTCAATTTCATTTTTGTAATATCCTACCAATGTATTTTTAACTTCATCGTTGGCAACTTCAAAAAGAGAATAATGTCCCAGATTGATAAATGGATACAACTCATAATGCTCAATTTCTTCGTTCTTACCAAAACGCTTGATCCACGAAGGTTCATTGTCGGCCATTTTTGCATACTGAATGGCTTCATCGAGATAATGTTTTTCGCCCGTTGCTTTGTAAAGTTCAGCAGCTCCCCATTCCATGTCGTCAGCCCATGTTTTTTCGTTGTATCGATATTTTGCCGAAAAGGAATTTCCTTGTTGAAATCCTTCTTTTTCTCTGCCTAATTGATAGAGAGTTCGGGCGGAAGCCAAACAAGTTTTGGCAAAAACTTCATCTTTGAGTTCCTCTTTCCAGATTCTTGCAGCCAATGCCAATGCTGCCGCCGAACGACCCGTTAAATTAGCGACGCCAGTAGCTTCACTTTTAAACTTCTTAAGACCTTGAGGTTCCCCATTGGCAAAGTAGGCAACGCGGTAACTATTCTTACCCCAACCGTAGTCGGATATGTCATTGTTAGGATATTTCCATCCGCTGTGGTCGCGGTCGTCCGCCACTTGATGAATCAATTCTTTTGGGTTGGGATGTATTTTCAGAATCCAGTCGATACCCCATTTCGCTTCATCCAAAACATCTGGAATTCCATTAGCTCCTTTTTTCCCGTAAGCATCCACTTTATCGCCAAAACTTTTTGGATATAATTGATACGCCATCAGCATGTGGGCTGTGGCGTAGCTGCTTGTAATCAGATATTTTAGTTGGTCGCCAGCATCGTGCCATCCACCGGAAGCATCTACAAAAGTGGAGTCAGGAGTTAGGGTTCCGTACATCGATGCACCGTCTTTATTGTGGCAGTGTGTGTCGTAAAACGGATTAAAACCACAGCGTTGTTGCTGCATAAATTCTAGCAATCGGTCTGCTTGATTGTCATAAACTGTTTCAGCTATATCGAAACTAACGGAACTTCTGTTCGATTTTTGTAAACTAAGATAGTAACGACCTGCTAAATTTATTTCCGAAAAATCTACTGAATAATAATACTCAAATGTACCCCAACCCTTTTCCTTAGATCGTTTTAGCTGAAAAGTCTTTACAACTTGATCCGTTTTTTCATCGATGATGTTTACTTTTTCATTGACTGGAGTTTTAGAAAAAACAATAGAAGTCTTGCTGTCAGAAGGTTTATAACCCATTTGATTGACCCTGAAAAATGCACTGGTTTCTTTGTTCTCAACCGCGTAAACCGACAGCGAAATCAGCACGAAAAGGGATAAAACTTTTTTTTTCATTGTAGAATGAATTTTAGATTTTTGAAAACTTACACAAAGTTAAGATTTTTGTTGATTATAAAGGACAAGAAGTGTGATGTTAAAGTGTAATAAGTGGTAATTTATTAGCAATCAATCTAATAATTCATTTATTCTTTTGAATGTATAACCTTTGTTTTTTAATTCTATAATCAAGCTGTCAAGTCTTTTATAGAATTTGTCAGTCCGATTTGGATGTGTGCCTACATGAATAAGCAGGATAAAACCATTTAAACCTGACTTATTGTTTTTCTCGTAGTCAATTATATTTTTGTAAATCACATCAGTACTGCGGTAGTTTTTCATTTCAGGGGTAGTGTAATCGGCGTGCGAAAGTGTGCCTTTTGTCATATTAACGAGTTGCAACCCCAAATTTCTGGTCCAAGCACTTATACTGTCGTTATACCATTCAAAAGCCGGAAGATAATACTTGGCATTCTCTTTTGAAATGTTTAACCTCCGCATTTTCTCGTAATTGTCATTGAGGTCTTTGCTGAACTCTACTTTTGTAACAAGTAGGCTATCACGCTTCACCCAGTCGCAGTATAGAAGGTGTTTGTCGGAATGAGCTCCTACATAATGACCACCTTTCACTAACTTCTTGATAAGATGCTGGTAACTTTCATAGAATTCGCCAGTAAAAAAGAAGGATGCTTTGATTTTTTGCTTTTTGAGTACTGATGTAATGTGTTGTAATCCATCTGCATAAGAACCACCAGTAAAAACTAATGCTATTCTTTTTCTGCTTTTATCTCCACGAACTATCGCACCCTGTTCATACTCAAAGTTTTGATTATAATTCAGAGTTGATTGGCCGAATGATGCGAAGTTAAAAAGGAAAATGGATAGTAATGTTAGAGTTGAAATTGTTTTCATTTTAATTCAGAATAAAAAACGAATTCAAAATTGCAAAAAAACTATTTAGCAATGTTCATTCTCACCATTTCTATTCGGTTGTTGGTAACCTTTACACATTTACAGATAAACTTATCAATGCGGATAAGTTCGTTCAGTTTAGGGAAATGCTGATGGTGATGGAGTATAAATCCAGCAATGGTTTCGTATTCGTCCGAGTCAGGGATGTCCAGATTGAATTTCGAATTGACGGTTTTTACTTCGAGTCTTCCAGAAAATAAGTATTCATTTTCGGCAGTTTGTTTGGCCTCATAGTCCCGATTATCGTGTTCATCCTCTATTTCGCCGAATATTTCTTCAATGATATCTTCAAGCGTAACAATACCAGCTGTTCCTCCAAATTCATCGACAACCACTGCTATGCTTTTCTTTTGAAGCATAAAGAGTTTCATCAACTTCTGAGCTGCCATATTTTCGGGTACGATAGGGATTTGGTTAATGTATTTTTTCCACTCAATTTGATGTTTAAACATTTCGGAGGAATGAATATAACCAATGATGTTGTCGATATTTAATTTATAAATAAGTATTTTCGACAAGCCAGTTTCGATAAAAGTCTGTTTCAGCGTTTCAATATCGGTGTTGTCATAATCGTGGGCAATAATTTCAGTTCGTGGCACAAAACAATCTCTCAGCTTAACTTTTGAGAAATCAAGGGCGTTTTGAAAGAATTTCACTTCATTGTCAAATTCATTCTCCACTTTATCATTGTCGAAACTCTCTTGAATAAGATAATTGAGGTCAATTCGTGAAAAGATATTTTCCTTCACATCATTGCTTATGCCTACTCCAAATAGCTTCATTATACCAATAGAAAGCCATGAACTGAACTTCGAAACTGGATAAAGCAATATGTAAAATACGTAAAGGAGAAACGAAAATATCTTCAGCCACAGATTGGGACTGATGCGAAAAATGGTTTTGGGTAGAAACTCACCGGTAACCAAAACGATGATGGTGGCTATGATGGTCTGGCTCAATGTGATAAGTAGTTGACTTCCCATAAAAGAGAGTGCAGGTTCTAAAACCGTGGCCATCAACATCCCGTAGACTACCAGACAGATATTGTTTCCCACGAGCATGGTGGAAATATATTGTTGCGGATTGCGGTAAAAAATTGATAAAATGGCTGATGATAAACTTTTTTGTTTTTTTTCCAATTCAAAGCGCAGTTTGTTCGACGATACGAAAGCTATTTCCATGCCCGAAAAGAACGCAGAAAACAGCAAAGCCCATAGAATATAAATTATGTTTTCCAACTTCTAACTACTTATTGAGATTATTATGCTGCAAATGTACAACAACAAATTGATATTTTTTGCACCTTAATCCATCTATTTGTAGTGATTATGTAGCTTTCAGGAAGTATGGAGACCTTTAATGAGTATCCGACTTTCATCGGTAGCTTCTTAATTTTTTATGATATTGTTGGTTGAAGGGCATATTTAGTCGCAATAAATGCACAGTTGGAGTAAAAGATATTGAATTATATTTCGCTGTAAATCAACAGAATAGAATGAAAATGAATAGAAATATCAAAAATTATAAAGTTATAGCTTTGTTCTTTTCAAAAAAATCCATATCTTTGCAACCGCTTTTGAAAAATGATTTAGTAGCTCAGCTGGTAGAGCACATCCCTTTTAAGGATGGGGTCCTGGGTTCGAACCCCAGCTGGATCACATTTTTTTTTCAAATAAGCGAGCAAACAAAGTTGATGATTTAGTAGCTCAGCTGGTAGAGCACATCCCTTTTAAGGATGGGGTCCTGGGTTCGAACCCCAGCTGGATCACGAAAAAAAACCGCTTAATCGAGAGATTAGCGGTTTTTTTGTTTCTTGTAAGCTGTTCCCTAAGTTAGCTCGGTAAATGAAGTGCATACAAATACATGTTGTTTGTTCATGAAAATATGACAGTTAAAATAAAGTATCGTAGTAATTTTATTCCCCTCACGATAGCTATCGTGATAGGGGTTAGGGGCTATAAATTTTTTCAATTACACCGTAAGCCAAACTGACTTCTTTAAATATCGCAAATCGCTAATTTGTTCTAATAGAAACTTAGCAACGTCTAAACGCGGAACATGCAAGTTTCCTTTGATAATTTCTTTTCCTGTTCCATGTCTCAAACTTGGTGCTGCTGGTTCATCGCGTAATCCACCAGGCCGAACAATAGTCCAATCAAGCTTGCTGGCAACTATTTTTGACTCATTCATAGCATGGTCAGCCAAAGGAACACGTAAAACAAGACCGGCTATGAGAAAACGAACTATTGGCGCCATTAATTTTTTACTTTCGCCCGCTCCAATACTCGTCATATACACGAAACGCTTCACTTTTTCATCTTCCATCGCCTGAATGATATTACTAATTCCTTGAGTAAATTCCGTGGAAGATTTAGTCAATGAATTCCCGCCAAGCGTAGAAATACAGGCATCAGCCCCTGAAATAGTGCTACGTAATTTTTCAATTTCGCTGAGTTGCCCTAGCACTATTTGCAAATTATCATGTTTTTGTTCAATTGATTTTTCATTACGAACATAAGCAATAACTTGATGTCCTGCTTCTAAACAATTATTAACTAGTAATTTGCCGGTTCGTCCACTTGCGCCAAAAATTACAATTTTCATACTGATTCTGATTTTAAAGTTGTTAATCGTGCCAATCGTTATTTAGCTTAATCAATTCTATCAATTTATCCACAGCTTGATCTTCGGGAATGTTACGTTCCAAACATTCTTTCTTTTTGTAAAGACTTACTTTGCCTCTCCCTGCTCCAACGTAGCCATAATCCGCATCGGCCATTTCGCCTGGGCCGTTTACTATGCAGCCCATGATTCCAATTTTCAAACCTTTTAGGTGCGAAGTGCGTGCTTTTATTCGTGCAATTACAGTTTGCAGGTTGAACATAGTACGTCCGCAACTTGGACAAGAAATAAATTCAGTTTTAGTGATTCGAACCCGTGTGGCTTGAAGAATCCCAAATGATACAGAACATATTGCTTCAACAGTGATTGCTCCATTATTTTGAAGAAATATTCCATCGCCAAAACCATCAATAAATAATACACCTAAGTCGGCCGCAGCTTTTATTTGAATACTTTGCAATTCCGTTTCAGTATATTCGCGACAGATTACCACTGGAATTGTACATTCTGCTTCTAAAAGTGTGTGGAAGAATGCTCTTTGCTCACCCAATCCGTTGGCATGTTCTGTTTTAAGCAATATAACAATATTATGATTGCTTTTCAGAGTATCCAACACAGTTTCAGTCAAATCAGCATAACTCATTTCTAAAAACTTAATCTCTGAATTGTCAGCAACTAAGGTTTGCAAATAATCTGCTCCATAAACCGGATAACTTTCACCATTGTTAGATAAAACTGTATTATCGACTAATAAATAATCAGGAATAGTTGCGAAACCGCCATCTTTATTGGCAAATACTACTGGTACATTTTCGCCACCGATATTTCCAACTTCATGAGTTTTGCGGCGGATATACTCGTATCTCGAATAGTTTTTACTTTCCACAGCTTGAATTTCTTCGGCTTCGGCCCGTTCGTTTATATACGACACCAACAATCTGGCTACTGGAATTTCAGCTTCTGGCTCTTCACTTAACGAAACTCGTATGGTATCGCCAATGCCATCGAGTAGCAGTCCGCCAATACCAACCGCCGATTTGATACGACCATCTTCACCATCGCCTGCTTCGGTAACTCCCAAATGTAAAGGATAATGTAAATCGTTCTTTTCCATTTCGTCCACAAATAAGCGGACAGTTTGCACCATCATCACTGTATTCGAGGTTTTCATCGAAATAACTACATCGTGAAAATCTTGTTCTCTACAAATTGAAAGGAATTCCATGCAAGATTCCAACATTCCGCGAGGCGTATCACCATAGCGATTCATCATGCGCTCACTTAATGAACCATGATTCACACCAATGCGAATAGCAGTATTATTTTCTTTGCAAATATTGAGAAACGGAATGAAACGGGTACGGATTTTTTCGTATTCCAATGCAAATTCGGCATCAGTATAGTCAGAATTATCTCCAATTTTGACGCTTCCCACATAATTTCCTGGGTTGATGCGTACTTTTTCCACATTGCATGCCGCCACATCGGCTGCATTGGCATTGAAATGAATATCGGCCACGAGTGGTGTTGTATAACCTTTCTCATGAATTGCATCGTGTATCAGTTTAACATTCTCTGCTTCACGAATTCCCTGCGTAGTAAAACGAACTAAATCGGCACCCGCTTCTATAATGCGAATGCACTGATCTACTGAATTTTGAATGTCGTTTGTATCGGTGGTAGCCATCGACTGAACCCGAACTGGATTAGTTCCACCTAATTTTAATTGACCAATATTTACTTCATCGGTTGGTCGACGATTGTATTTAAAAGGATTTACTTGCCACATATTGTATTCGAATAATTTATGCTTTTAATTGTATGTAAGTTGTAGTAAAGAAGTAAACAAAATAAGGAGAAAAAAGTTAGTTTATTGTTGTTTGTTTTGATGTAAAAAAAGGAATGAAACAACATGTTATTTCAGCTTTTCGTGTTAGAAATATGTTTTTACAGCAAATTCAAACTGATTAATAAATATTTCTTTAAACCTAGAGATATTGTTTTGCTCATAAAACAATAACATTGCTTTCTTATAATCTATGGAGTCAACTGTTCTGAAAGAAATTGGACAATAATCATAATTCATTAGAATAGTATTACTTACAATTCTGGCAGTCCTTTTGTTTCCGTCCATGAAAGGTTGAATGTATGAAATTAACAATAAAATCAGCAATGCTTTTACAAATATATTGTCTTTCTTATTAACTAATTCGCAGGCAGATTCCAAAGCTTCTCGTATTTGAAATTCGTTTTCCAATGGACGGTAATTTGTTCCCGAAATACCAATTCTTCGTATTCTTAAAAATTTATCAACAGCCAACTCCTTTATAAGTAAACTATGAATGTCTTTGATTTTTAAAATGGATAAGGGCATTAAGTAATCTGGATTTTCTACTATAAAGTCGATTGATTCTTTATGATTCAGCAACATAATTGCTTCCTCTTTGGTTTTTCCAGCAGCAGTTTCTTTGTCTTTAAGCAGCCTTTCTGTTTCCAGTAATGAGTATGTATTCCCTTCAATTTGAGATGATTTCCAACTTAAATCAATTGCTAAACGCTCCAACTCTTTCTTGTATTGTGAGTCTGATAAATGTGAAGTATTTTCCTTGTATTTGTGTTGTAATCCGGTCAGTTTTAAGAGTTCGTCATCACTAAATATATCACTTTTATCAAGCAGTTCAAAAATGCCTAGATTGAAACTTTCTTTGATCTTCCTTTCGTCAATTTCCTTTTGATAGTACTTATCTAAATCAATTGAGTATAATAATTCATAGGAATTTGAAATAGTGTATTTAGTTCCTTTCCCCTTTCCTTCCGCAATTATGTATTTCTCAATTAATAATTGAGATAAAATTCGCTTTACAGTGGCATAGCTAATCGAAGTCGCAAATTCTTTGTGAATTTCACCCGAAGAACAGTTTGCATGAGTTTGAATAAAATTTAGAATTTCAGTTTGTTTCGTTTCTGGCATATTTAATGTTTTTAGCTCACAAATATATAAAATACGGCTCAATTATCAATTAAAATGAGCTTTATTTTTTACGTAATGAGCCATAATTAATATTTTCTTTCAATTTGCTGAATCCGGCTCGTTTAATAGCTGATAAACGAAATACGCTTTTGAATTTCTCTTCGGTTATTTCGTTCCAGTCTTTATTTTCCCAATTTAGTATTTCTTTTACAACTTTGAGTTCGGGATGTTGATGTGGTTTAGCCCATTTTTTGTTCCATGGGCAAACTTCTGCACAAATATCGCAACCCAATGCACAGCCCGATAATAGAGGCTGGATTTCCAGCTCGACTGAGCTTTTTAATTCAATGGTTTGGTATGAAATGCAACGGCGAGCATCAATACTTCTTCCATCGAGGGCTTGCGTAGGACAAGCATCTATGCAGCGTCGACAAGTTCCACAACGGTCAGTTATTGAGTTGTCATATTCCGTTTCCACATTCAACATCAAAACGCCGATAAAGCAATAAGAACCAATTTCGGGAGCTATCAATTGGGTGTGTTTACCAATCCAGCCTAAACCTGCTCGTTCCGCCCATCGCCTTTCCAGCACAGGTGCTGAGTCAACAAAGCTGTGTTGCTGATCTGAATTGATGATTTCGCTACCATATTCTGCTATGATTTTATCTTCCAGCTCTTTTAGTTTTAGCTTTATCACGGTATGATAATCCGTTACTGCATAAGCGTAACGAGCAATACGAGGTGAGTCTTGTGGCTGGATTTTTTCAGGATAATAATTGAGCAACACCACGACTACTGTTTTACAACCTTCTACTATTTGGCGTGGGTCGGTGCGTTTCTCAAAGTTTCGTGCCAAATATTGCATTTCGCCATGCTTGTTTTCATTCAGCCATTGCTTCATAAATGCTGCATCCTCGGTCAATTCGGTTGCACGTGCCAAACCACAAGCATCGAAACCAACTGATAAAGC
>JBBSCW010000045.1:0-14300 GCA_038249855.1 Bacteroidales bacterium | reverse complement strand
TAGTGTTTGAAAGAAAACTCATAATTATCTGATTACCTATTATATAGACAAAGATGAACTGTTGAACAAAAAGACAAAAAAACCTTAATATATTTGGACGATTAATTGTAAAGTATTAACTTTGAGCAGATTAATAAAACAATTAACATTGAGGTTTTGATATTTCTGACCAACATTCAACTATTTTTGAACCATGAGAAAAAGATTCGAGCAACAATTGCAATTAGGACAATTACCCATATCACAAATTATAGTAAATCCCAAGTATCGTTCAGGTTTTCCAAAGTTGGTTCTTGCATTAAAGGAGTTGTTTTTAACTCCTGAATATAACGAAAAGATATTCAGCATATTAGAGAACCACATATTGCAAGGAAAGAAAAATACTGGTCGTACAGGCATGGATTTATGGGTATTGTTTGTATTGGCTCAAACTCGTTTATGTCTGAATACCAGCTATGATGAATTGTATCGTATGGCAAACTCAGATAAAATGTTACGACAAATTATGGGTATTGAGTTTGATTTGAATTCCAACTTTCGCAGTGAAGCTATTGAGTTTGAGTATCAGAACATAGTTGATAATGTTTCATTGCTTGACGATGAAACAGTACGGCAATTGAATGTTGTTATTGTAGAAATGGGACACTCGGTGTTTAAAAAAAAAGAGGCGGAAGCGTTGCGCTTAAAGACTGACAGCTTTGTGGTAGAGAGTAATGTGCATTTTCCTACTGACTATAACTTGTTGTGGGACAGCGGTAGAAAGTGTATAGACATTATCGATAAGTTTCTACACAAGTACCAAGATATTACTGGTTGGCGCAAGTTAGCTTGTTGGCACAGGGGTTTAAAAAATTCCATGCGGGCATTAGGTCAAGTTGGCAAAGCTGGAGGTAAAGATAAGGAAGCCCGACTAATAAAAGCAGCTAGCGATTACCTTGAAAAAGCACGTTTATTTTTAGCCAAGTTAGAAAAAGAAAAGACAAATTTACCACTGTGCGATGCACAAGATCTGGTTTTGCAATTAGAGTTGGAGTATTATCAATCCATGCTGGTAAAACACATTGACCTGGTAGATCGTCGTATTATCAAAGGGCAAACTATTGCGCATGATGAAAAACTATTTTCCATATTTGAAACTTATACAGAGTGGATTACAAAAGGAAAACAAAATCCGAGTGTGGAATTGGGTAAGAACTTACAAATAACCACCGACCAATTTAATTTGATTGTAGACTATAAAATAATGGAACATCAGGTTGATAAAACAACCGTTATTTCTTTGGCAGACAGAGTACTAGAAAAATTTAAAGTTAGCAGTTGGAGTTTTGATAAAGGATTTTACAGCAAAGAAAACAAAGCACTTTTAGAACTTTATATCAGTCAACTAGTTATGCCCAAAAAAGGAAAACTAAATTTGGTAGAAAAAGCACAAGAACACGACCCCAGATTTAAGAAAATCCGGAACAAACACAGCGCCGTGGAATCAAATATAAATGAACTGGAACACAGAGGACTAGATAGATGTCCAGATAGAGGTTATGCTCATTTTAAACGCTATGTAGGACTAGGAGTTTGTGCTTACAATCTTCACAAAATTGGAGCTGAATTGCTCAGATTAGAAAGAGAAAAACAAATAAAGCAGGCAGCTTAATTTACATCTATCTGATAATATGTGTTTTATGAAATTAAGAGCAAAATTGAATTTTGAAATGGAAAAATTATGCCCGTTTGTAAACAAATTATTAACACAATCGTGTTGTTGAATAATTTATAGTTAATTTCCTCTTCATAACAAAAGAACCACCCTATCTTGCATATTCATATTAACACTTTTGAGGGTTCTTTTTTCAAAACAGTGAGTTTTCTTTCTGACACTATATATCTTTAAAAACAATTTATTTATTAATTAAAATTATTTATTATGAAAACAAAAATTTTTACTCTCGTTCTTGCTCTTGCAGCCTCTTGGGGTTTGGTAAAAGCTGAGGAAGTGCAAATCTTAAATTTTGCAACTCCTAATTTCACTATTGAAGCACTGAATGGTGCTACTGCAACCATTGAAAAATTTGATGGCAAAGATGTTATCAAAGTGATTACAAACAGTACAGCAGGTTGGGGTGGTGTTGCATCTATTAAAATGAATACTCCATTAGCATTTGGACAATATGTTTCTGTTAAGTATGATGTAAATTCAGACCTTGATAAGTATAAAGGTTATTTAAAATTGATTAACACTACAACTAGTTCAACTTTCGTTGAAGGTTGGGGTGTAGTGGGAACTGCTAGTACTTGGGGAACTGCATCTTGGGCTTTATTCGATTATCAAATCGATGGTGCGGGTGTAAGAAAGACTGGTACAATTGACCAAATTCTTCTTATTCCGAGTAAGGATGGTAATACTAACGATGCTTCATTAGATGGTAAAGTAGTTTATTATTCAAACTTTAGACTTGAAGTTGGTGTAGATTCACCAGCAAAACCTCAAACTACACCTTCAATATTTGCTAAATCAAATATGTCTACTAAAAAAATTAAAATGGATGGTAGTGATGATGACGATAGTTGGACTATACCAGCAGAAAATCTGTCTTTCAAAACTGCAGGTGTTGTAGCTACTAAAGGAACTTTCTATTCAGCTTGGGATGCACAAAAATTCTATTTGTATGCAGATTGTACAGATGCTAATACTGTGGTAGGTTTAGGTGACGCTGGTTTTGTATCGTGGAAAGGCGATGGTCTTCAATTATATTTTGATATATATGACCGTCACTTTACAGCAGGTGTACAGGGTGACCAAATAAATGGAGCTGGTTTTGCGGTAGGAATGCAAGTACCAGCAACTGCTGTGGGTTACCCAAATGCCACTGCCTTACAAAATTCACTAAAAGGTTTATTCGGCCCCTACGCCTATGGAGTTCAAATGGCTCAAATCAAAGGTGGTTCAAGTTATAAATTAGAAATTGGTATTCCTTGGGAAGCTTTTTACTATGTTGTATTTAAAAGTGAATATAATGCAAACAACCCTTCGGCTTTTATGGTTAAAGTTGCAAATTTAATTAGAACAGAAATTAAAGCTGGTAAAAAAATTGGTTTTGGTGTACAGTTGAACGATAACAATGGTACTGACCGTATTGCTACTGAATCTTTTCCTATTATGACTCCTACTAATGACGGACCATATAGCAAACCAGCTAATTGGGCACAACTTCAATTAGTAGGTACTGGTACTCCATTTACAGACCCGAATTACAATAATGGTGCACCAACTGCAATTAATAATGTAAAGGAAAGTGCAAATGCGAATGTTTATACTGTATTAGGCTGTATCAATGTAGATGGAGAAAACCTATCAAGAGTAGAAGTTTATTCAGTTTCAGGTCAACGTTTGTATAGTTCAGCTGTTGAAGCTGATGGTGTTACTATACCTGCCAAAGATTACGCAAGAGGAATCTATTTTGTAAAAGTTTGTGATACATCTAACAGAATCGTTACCAAGAAAATAGTACTTTAATCTAAATTACAAAGAGGTTGTTCAAAGCCAATAAAAATTCGACTTTGAGCAGCCTCTTTCTTTACCTTTAAATTCTTTATTCCATGAAAAAAACTACATTCCTATTTTCTCTTTTAATTGGTTCGCTATTAAATGTTTTCGGACAGAAGTATGAACTTGAAAATGGTATTTTAGATCAATGTGTAGTTGCTACAACAATTACAGGATACTCAGGAACAGGTTATGTTGCAGGATTTAAAAGTAGCTCCTCCGTTAAATTGACTATTATTACCCCTGATGCAGGGCTTTACGATATTTATGTAAGTTATGAAAATAGCTCAAAAACTGCTATTCTTGAAATTAGTTCTGGAGTCGAAAAGAAAGGAGCAGATTTCGCATTGAGTACAGGCGTATTTATGGAGTCAGATAATATGAGACTTTCATTAAACAAAGGAGATAACGAACTCCTACTAAAAACTTCGGGAAGAGGCGTAGAACTTAACTTAGATTATATCCGTGTTAAGAAATATGAAAAGAAATTAGGTCCTTTTGATCCGTTGACCAATGTGAACTCAACTAAAGAGACTAAAGATTTATATACTTATTTTCAATCTATTTATGGAAAGAAAATTATAAGCGGGCAAACAGAACTTAAATATGCCAACTGGTTAGGCGGTGTTACTGGTCGCGACCCTGTTATTTGTGGTTTTGATTTTATGAATTTCACAGCCGACGCTAATTTAAATGTTGATGATGCTATAAATTGGGCAAAAAACAGAAATGGCATCGTGGCTTACCATTGGCATTGGCGCGACCCGATCGGTCATGGACAATTTTATTCCTACCCTGAATATACTTCAAATCCTGAAGGAACAAAATTCGATGCAAACAAGATATTTGATATTCAATCACCTGAATATACAGCAATGATTAAAGACATTGATTATATTGCAGGACAATTAAAGAAATTACAAGATCAGAACATTCCAGTTCTTTGGCGTCCTCTCCACGAGGCAACCGGAAATGAATGGAATGGTTGGTTTTGGTGGAGTACGGGTGGAAGACCTAAAGTTATAGGAAGTGTAAGAGATGAAGCAGTAAGTGCAGCAGCTTGTAAGCAATTGTGGCGTGTAATGTACGACCGCATGGTAAACTTTCATGGACTTAAAAATCTAATTTGGACATGGAATACCAGTGGAACTGCTCGTGAAGATAAATGGTATCCCGGAAATCAATATGTTGATCTTATTGGATATGATACTTATGGTTCAACTCCAAACGTTGCATGGGAATCGCTATTTAATCAAATGTTGTTAAAACACGGCAATAAGATGATAGCCATGACTGAAAATGGATCTATTCCTGATCCTTTGCTGTTACAATCTAAAGGGGCAGCCTGGTTATATTTTTTGACTTGGAATGACATGATTAAAGATAAAACTAAAAACTCATGTACTTTTCTTGACAGAGCTTTCCATGATGATTATGTGTTAACTAATCCTTCTACTCAGGCACCAGTGGTCTGTGATCCAGCTTTCGAGCCAGCTCCAGCCGATGCTATTTTAGTGGGCGATACCAAAGCAAACATCCAGTTACTTGGTGGTCTTAAACTGAGTACTACTTATTTTCATCCCGGTAATTTAGGCTACGTTTCATATTCAGGCGACCAATCTTCCGAAATTATTTTTACTTTTGAATGTGCCAAAGCTGGCGATTATCAATTGTTTATTGATTATATGATTGTGACAGGTTGGGGAAATAAAGGTACAAATATTTCGGTAAATGGAGCTACTCCATTTGAATTTATGTTGTCGAATACTGGCGATGAGAAATTTCATGAAACTGTAGCTATTCCTATTACCTTAAAAGCTGGAACAAATACTGTCTCGTTAAAAGTAGGTTGGGGTTATTATAATATCAATTATATCAGAATTCCAGGAAGATTGGGAACAAGTATAGAGGCTAAAAATGAAAATTTGAAACGTGTTTGGCTGGATGATAACTCCATACTTCATTTTCAAACTTCTCCGACTGATAAATTACAAGAAGTATCGCTATTTAATTCCGCAGGACAGTTAGTTAAAACAGCTACTCCTTTGCAATCGAATGAGATGCATCAAATTTCATGTCAATCAATTCCAAAAGGTGTTTATATTCTTGTTCTAAATCGTTCAGGAATCAAAGAATCATATAAAGTTGTGATAAAGTAGTTTTTTTAGTGATAATAGGTGTTGTTTTTTAATTTGCGGAGGGTGATTTTTACCCTCCGTGATTTTAAAATTCAAATTATATTACTATTTTTTACCTTCCAAGTAATTGTTATTATTACTAAACTCAGTTTTTAAATTAATATCAATCGTAAATTCAACAGTTAAATGCAACTTTTCGGGGTTAATTAAATAGTTTTTTTTTAGATGAAAGCGCCAAACATTAAAGTGTGGCCTACGGAGTAGAATTACGAAAATTTGACAGCAACTTTTCCAATTCGAAGTGAAAAATACTAAGAGTACAGCACAGAAAAACATTCATGCTGATATACTGAAAATTCAACCAAATATAATTGGACGTAATGACAAGGTTCAATTTTTATGTACACCTGATATTTTATCACTCACTTACAACATTCTTAAAACATCTTGTCAGATAATTCAAAAAAAAGCAAATTAATTAACAAAAAGCTTCATATTTCTCAACGGAAAGTTTGAGCAAGTAATTTGTTTTATTAACGTCTCAAATTATTTAAAAAAAATTAAATACAATGAACTTAAAAACTAAACTATCGATTTGCATTTTAGCACTTGCTTTGTTGTTTTCAATAGGTTTAAACGCACAAGCACTTGTCAATCCAAATGCAACCGACCAAGCTAAACGCCTCAAAGCCCTATTAGACGATACTTATGGCAAGAAAATTATTTCTGGTCAAGCATTCGAACGTGTTAACGAAATATGGTTATCTCGTATCAGTGATGCAAGCCATGGCAAACAACCGGCACTCATTTCGCTCGACTTTATGAACTCTATGCCTTGGCGTGTGGCTAACGGTACCGATGCCGACGCAATGACAAACAAAGGAATCGATTGGGTGAAAAACAAAGGTGGACTATTGGAGATGCACTGGCACTGGGATGCACCAAAGAATAGCACCTTCACTACCTGGCAAGCTTTTTATACTAAAAACACTACTTTTGATTTGGTGTATGCGCTAAACAACCCTACAAGCGAAGACTATCTGCTCCTCATTCGCGATATCGATATCGTGGCCGAAAAACTACTACGTATGCAGAGCGAAGGTGTCGCTTTGCTTTGGCGACCATTGCACGAAGCCGAAGGAAAATGGTTTTGGTGGGGAGCCAAAACAGGTGCTGCCTGCACACAACTTTATCGAATTATGTATGATCGGTTGGTTAAATATCATGGTATCAATAATTTGATTTGGGTATGGAATAGCTATGGAACTACTAGGGAAAACTGGTATCCCGGCGACGATGTGGTGGATATTATTGCGTACGATTACCCCGACTATAGTCAAACTACTGGTTCGTGGAAGCAATATCAACAACTCTTTGGAACAAAAGGAAAGTTGTTTGCTTTAGGCGAGAGTGGTATGTTGACCGACCCCGATCTGCTGGCTCAACAACCTTGGTTGTATTTTAATACCTGGGCTTATATGATTAATGACCCAAGTCAGTCAAGCGGAAAAAACACTGCCGCATGGATTGATAAGGTTTACAATGACCCTCGTGTGTTGACCCTCGATGATTTGCAATCTGGCCCCAAAGCATACATAGATGCGCTTGCTATAGTGTTCGACAACGATGGTAATGGGAAGGAAGTAGTTACATTCGATGCTTCACGTAGCTATAATTCGGGTGGGCAGATTATTTCATATTCATGGTCGGAAAACGGTGTAGAAAAAGCAACTGGTGTGCAAACGCAAATTGAATTGGCACTCGGCACACACGAAATTATGCTTACAGTTACTACTAACGACTCCCAAACTAAAGCAGCCCGAATTACTGTAAATGTAAAACGCTTGAGTTTAAGTTTAAATAAACCATTTACGGTATCATCAACCGAAGCCGGACTGGGTAATGCTGCTGCCAATGCGGTGGATGGAAATCCTGCAACCCGATGGTCGAGTTTATACGCCGACCCCCAATGGTATCAGATTGATTTAGGGAAAATTTGCAGTATTAATCAGGTTGTGGTTCTTTGGGAAACAGCTTCGGCAAAGAGTTATACTATTGAAGTGTCGGATAATGGAACAAATTGGACCCAGCTGGTGGCAAAATCAAACTTAGCTGCCGGACCAAGGACAGATGAATTGAATGGGTTAAACGGTAGTGGAAGATATATCAAATTGACAGGTACAGAAAGGAATACAAGTTGGGGGTATTCTATTTATGAATTTGAGGTTTATGGATCTGTCCCTAATGCTCTTATAAATGTTACCGAAGGTAGTTTGAAAATTCAACCAAATGTCATCAAACAAAATGAAAATCTGCAAGTCTCTTGTTTAACAGATATTTTGCCTTTGAACTATACCATTATTAATGTTTCTGGCCAATTAGTACAAAGCGGAAGAATAATCAACTCGAAAAGTTCAATTATTTTAAATAGAACATTTGGGAAAGGAATTTATTTTTTGAACCTCGAAAGTCTAACTTTTACGAAATCATTAAAATTCAATATTATTTAAATACTTAATAATAAACAATATGCTTGCAATAACAACTCTTATTGGTAGTTAAAAAACAAGTAAATAAGAATATAATTAGTAAATATCTGTCTAATGTAAAATCAAAACCTTAAATAAAATTTACATTTTTTTATTTAATATAAATTACTAAAACTGCATATGTACTGAATTCTGATTTTCTGTTACTCACCCAAAATATTATAAAATCTTAAAATTTAGCAACTCAAAAATCAATATCGAAATGAAATTCACTAATAAATCCCTATTAATACTTGCAATATTGTGCCTGAGCCTTATTGGAAATGCAAAAACATCTTCAAATACAGATTCCTTTGTACGTACGAATGACAAATCTTTCGAAATTGCTGGAAAACCTTATTACTATATAGGAACAAATTTCTGGTACGGTGCAATACTAGGTTCTAAAGGCGAAGGTGGTAATAGAGATAGATTGATTAAGGAATTAGATTTCATGAAAAAAAATGGAATAACTAATTTACGCATATTGATTGGTGCTGACGGTGCCGATGGAGTTCCTTCCAAAGTAATGCCGGCATTACAAAAAACAGCTGGAGTTTATAACAATGAAATTTTTGATGGGCTGGATTTTCTATTAGCTGAAATGGGAAAACGGAAAATGTATGCCGTACTCTATTTTACCAATAGTTGGGAATGGTCTGGTGGATATTCTCAATATCTTAATTGGGCTGGCTATGGTAAAAATCCTATTCCGTCTGTTGATGGTTGGGATGCTTACAAAACGTATGTGCAACAATATGCTTCATGTACTGAATGCAAACAATTACTTAAAAATCATATCCGCACGGTATTAAACCGGACAAATACTTACACCGGTAAAAAATATACAGACGATACCACCATCATGTCTTGGCAAATTGGTAACGAACCTCGTGCGTTTTCTGATGAAAATAAACCTATGTTTGAATCTTGGATGAAAGAAATTGCAGCCTATATTCGCTCACTTGATGCAAATCATTTAATATCAACAGGCTCCGAAGGCAAAGCCGGTTCTGAACAAGATATGGATTTGTATGAACGGATTCACACCGACCCAAATATCGACTATCTCACTATTCATATTTGGCCTAAAAACTGGCGTTGGCTCGATTCAAAAAATATTCCCGGAACGGTTGATGAAAGTATCGTGAAAACAAACGATTATATAACTGAACATATTGCATTGGCTCAAAAATACAATAAACCCATTGTCCTCGAAGAATTTGGCTTACCACGTGACAATAATTTATTCGTTTTGAGCGACAAAACTACCAGTCGTGACCTTTATTACAAAAATGTTTTTGAGAAAATACTGATGAATGCAAAAGATAAAAATGCTTTTGCTGGATGTAATTTCTGGGCTTGGGGTGGATTTGCTCGACCTGCACAAGGGCATGTTTTCTGGGAACGAGGCGATGATTATATGGGCGATCCTGCTCAGGAAGAACAAGGACTCAATGCAGTATTTAATACGGATAGTACTGTTCCCCTTATTAAAAAATATACTAAACTAATTAATAAAGCAGCAAAGAGATAATGAAAAGACTAACTATAATCCTTTTCTCCTTATTGATTTTTGCTGAACTTTTCTCTACGAATGTTCTTAAAATGAAATCTATCTTGGTGGATAAACAAGCTACTGATGAAACAACCGCTTTGTTTTACAATTTGAAAGTTCTTGCTAAAAATCATGCTCTTTTTGGTCAGCAAGAGGCTACTTCTTATGGACATTCATGGGTTGGCGATGCCGATAGAAGCGATGTAAAAGATGTTACAGGCTCTCACCCAGCGATGATTGGTATTGACTTTGCTGGTTTATCAACATTGAATCCTGAAAAAGTAAAAAAAGAAAGTGCAATCTTATTGCATTCAATAACAGATACATACAAACGTGGAGGACTAACTACTATTTGTTGGCATTTTGGAAATCCTGTAAATGATGGGAGTTTCTATTGGAACACCGACTCGATAAAAGCGGTAGCTGAGATTATTCCAGGGGGTAATTTGCACGAAAAGTATAAAAAGATACTGGATAATATCGCTAATGTTGCTCATGCTTCAAAAGACAAAAATGGGAAATTGATACCTATAATTTTCCGACCCTATCACGAGTTTGATGGAGATTGGTTTTGGTGGGGAAAATCTCATTGTACTAAGGCTGAATTTATCAGTTTGTGGCGTTTTACAATTGATTATTTGAAGAATGAAAAGCAGGTTAATAATTTCTTGTATGCCTTTTCACCCGATTGTAAATTTACTACAGAAGAACAATATTTAGAGCGTTATCCAGGTGACAGATATGTCGACATACTTGGAATGGATGATTATTGGGATTTTAGAGCTGATGGCGCTAACAATCCATTGTTAGCTGAAAAGAAATTAGTTGTGATTTCTGACTTAGCAGAGAAAAAAAATAAAGTGGCTGCTTTTACCGAAACTGGATTGGAGTCCATAACGGATAAAAATTGGTTTGCAGGTACTTTGCTACCAATTTTGAAAAAAGAAAATGTAAAAATGGCTTACGTGATGGTTTGGCGAAATGCGTCTGATATACCGAATCATTATTACGCACCGTTTCTCGGTCATCCAGCCGCACCCGATTTTGTCAAATTTTATAAAGATAATTACACTCTGTTTGAGTCGGAATTACCCAAAATATATGATTTGAAAACTGTAAAAAAACTTTCAAAGGCTAATAAAATTCAGTTTATAGAAAGGAATAAATAATAATACAATTAGATGTATAACAATAAATTACTGCTATTTTTATGTGTTGGTCTATTGACTTGTACAATTGCTCAGAGCAAATCGAAATACAAGCAGAAACCTTGTGTCAAAAAAATATATAACATTGTAGATTATGGTGCAGTTGCTGATGGTAAAACTTTGAATACCAAAATCATTCAATCAACTATCGATGCTGCGTATGCAACTAAATGTGGAGGTAAAGTTGTATTTCCGAAAGGAACTTTTTTTACTGGAAGTATTGAAATAAAAAGTAATGTAGATATTTATCTTGAAGAGGGTGCTATACTTTTAGGTAGTACGAATCCTGTTGACTACAATCCAATGGATGCTGAGGGTAGACCTAATGCACCAAAAAATGATGATAATTCTCAACTTGCCTTGCTTTTAGCACATAAAGCAAACAATATATCGATTTCTGGGAAAGGACTTATTGACGGACAAGGTAGAGCGCTGGCTTTGAATATCGACAGTTTGCACCATGCGGGTGTTCGAATTGATCCCAATTACAGTACTCAAGTTAACCGACCCAATGAAAGAGTTCGCCCTAAATTGTTTCGTTTTTCGCAATGTGAACAGGTAAAAATAACCGATTTGAATATTAATAATGGAGCTTGTTGGGGTTTGTCTTTCGAGTTATGCAACAATCTGATTATTGATAATGTAAAAACAATCAATCGTGCTTATTGGAACAATGATGGTATGGATATTACCGATTGCCGAAATGTTAGAATTACCAATTGCGATGTAAATTCTGCTGATGACGGTATTTGTTTAAAATCATATTATCCTGGATATTCTAATGATAGTATTTACATTGCTAACTGTACCATTCGGTCAAGTGCTAGTGCCATAAAATTTGGAACGGCTTCGTATGGTGGCTTTAAAAATGTGACTATCGAAAATATAAAAGTGTATGACACGTTTCGTTCAGCTATTGCTTTAGAATCGGTTGATGGTGGTGTGATTGAAAATATAAATATCCGAAATGTCGAGGCAGTGAATACTGGAAATGCTATCTTCATTCGTTTGGGACATCGCGCTGGTGAAAAACCAGGAATTATCAGAAATGTTCTTATCAAAGATATTAATGTACAAGTTCCTTTTGGTCGCCCCGATATCAATTATGACATTAGAGGTCCAGAAGTTCCATACTTCCACAATCCATTTCCTTCATCTATTGTAGGCATTCCAGGCTATCTTATCGAGAATGTAGTGTTGGAGAATATTGAAATTTCTTATCCTGGAAGGGCGTCGAAAGGTATGGCTTATATGCCTTTAACCAGATTGGATCAGATACCTGAAAATATAAAAAGCTATCCTGAATTTGATATGTTCGGTGAATTGCCTGCTTGGGGATTTTATGTTCGTCATGCCAAAGGACTTACTTTCAAAAATGTCAAACTGACTTTGGATGCCGAAGATTTCCGTCCAACTTTGGTTTTTGACGATGTAGAGAATGTCAACATGAATCAAGTAACATTGCCTGAGCCAGTTAAAAGTCAAGTCTTTTTGCATAATTCAAAAAATGTAAAATTCGACAATGAGACTATCAGTAAATAAATTGTACTTAATGAATATGAAGCTGTTTTTTAAAATAAAACCGATGATGAACACAAAATTAATTTTAGTTGTTGTGATGAGCTTTATGCTTTCAGTCAACACAATGGCTGAAAAGAAATATCGCTTTTACAATGCTGCTCAAAAAGAATTTGTCTATTCAGGGAGAACTGAAAAACTCAACGATACAGTGCAAGCATTGATTAGTTCGGCTGCGCACACTATTTTTAATGCCAAAGGTGATTCAATATCTTTTTTATTAAGCTGTCAAGGCGATTCTACTGCTTATGTCACCATTGAATTAAATGGAAATTATTACAATAGATTTCGTGTTGTGAAAGGCACTGTAAACCAAATCACAATTCCACTTGTAAAGAAAAAGAAAAATGTGGTTGGCATTTTTAAAGCCACCGAAGCAAGCAATGGAGCTGTTCTTTTTTATGGTGTGAAAGCTCAATGTATCCATTCTGCAAAGCAAAAAACCAAAGCAACCATTGAATTTATTGGTAATTCCATTACTTGCGGATTTGGTGCCGATACCAAATCAATACCGTGTGGAGCTGGAACTTGGTATGATCAGCACAACGCTTATCTCGCTTATGGATCATTAGCAGCGCGCCAGTTGAATGCAGAATATCGGTTGAGTTCGGTTTCGGGTATGGGCATTTATCGCAACTGGAACGATGAAGATACCAAACCGGTAATGGGTGATGTTTATTTTACTACTCGATTGAATGGTGATAAAAATTTTATGTGGGATTTTTCGGGTAAGAAACCTGATTTGGTGAGCATTTGTCTGGGTACTAATGATTTGTCAGACGGTGATGGCAAAATTGTACGCAAGCCTTTTAATCCTGAAAAATACATTTCTAATTATATTGATTTAGTAAAAAGATTGTTTGAGGTTTATCCAAATACAAAACTTGCTTTATTGACAAGTCCCATGGTTTCTAACAAAAATAATGAGATACTATTGAACTGTCTGCAAAAGGTTAAAGCCCATTTTGAAGATGAACATACGGTGGCGATTTTTGAGTTTAAACCCATGCGGCCTCATGGTTGTGATTCGCATCCGAGTTTAGAAGATCACCAAATAATGGCTGAACAGTTGATACCTTTTTATCGGGAATTATTGAGAAAATAAGATATTTAAAAGAATGAAAAATAGATATTTCCTAACAACCGTAATCATTTTGGCTTGCCTTGCAATGATGCAATCAGTTTATTCTGAGACTTTTGTATCACCAATAAACTTGGCTAAGAGGAGTGCAATTTATTCTTCAAGCGATGAAAATCCAGCATTGTCAGTTTTATTTGCCAATGATGGGGATTTGACTACCAGATGGTCAAGTCAATATGCCGACAATCAATCTATTACTATTGTTTTGCCAACCATACAAACTATCAACAGAGTTGTTCTTTATTGGGAATCAGCATTTGGGTTAGAATATAAGATTCAAGTTTCAACTGATTCTGTGGTGTGGACTGATGTGTATTCAACTGCTAAGGGCGATGGAAAACAAGATAATATTACATTTGCCGATACACCAGCTCGTTACGTTAAAATGAATGGTATTAAGCGTGGAACGGCTTGGGGATTTTCTCTAAACGAGTTTGAAGTTTACTGTGGATGTTATGCAAATATTGGAGAAAACCCTAAAGTAATTGCTTTGGACGATAAACCAGTACGTTTTCCTCTTTCTGCAACAGGAAGTTCTAGTGTTTCAGGCGATTATTATTGGACACTAGGTGACACAATCAAACAAGGAAAAAATGTAGTTTTCGATT
>JBBSCW010000044.1:0-14834 GCA_038249855.1 Bacteroidales bacterium | reverse complement strand
GACTCAGTTTGCTTCGGAATATTAAATTATCCGACAGTGGATAATTATTATAAGTTACTTGCTCTACTGAACAACACACCGATTACAAATCGGCGCGAGCGGGGGCGAGCGGGGGTAATATATATTAATAAAAGCAAATAAAAGTACCAATTAAAGAAATACCAACTATATTTGCAATGTCAATACTCAAAGAGTAAAGGACGTGGCATGAGACTTGTTCTTTCGACCGCAATGCCTTAAGTTGCGTACCTCGCTCACGAAGCGAGGTTTTTTTATTTTTATAAGTCTTTAAACTCACGATACCAAGACGAATACATGTATTCTTCGAGTGGGTCAACACAAAAAGCAGTAACAATAGAAAGTGCGGGGTTAACTTCTCGCAGAATTACCATAAAAGCTTCTTCTTTAAACCAAAAATAATGTTGGTTTTCATTATCCTCATTGACCTTCTCAAAACATTTTATTCTTGAATCACCAGCATTCTCTAAAATTGGACGAATCCAATGAATGCGGTTTGCTCTGTTTCGATCATAAATTCTTTTTTTTGAATAATTACTTTTACGTGTAATTACATGCACAAAGGTTTCTGCTTTTCTACTAAAATCTCTATGGGTTGATTTACTCATATTGACTGTTAGTTCCTTCCCTTGAATTGTCATTTTGTTTGTCACAAAATCATTCAAGAAAATGCCATACATTCTAAATAGCTGACCTGGTGTAGGTAAGTCAACACTTAAATCATCCAAATCGAATAAGTCTTCTAATTCGTCTAAACTCATTTCGATATGGATTTGGGTTGAAAGTCAAAGATATTAAATTTTGATTCCCAAGGCTCTGTACCCTTACTAATGTTATATCCAGATTTTGTTTCCAAGTAATCAATTACCGCCTTTTTTACTTTAGAGGCTTCAGGTTTTGAATATTCTTCACGTGCTTTGTAGGATATAGCACCAATAAAGAAATCGGCCAGTTGTATAAATTCGTTTTCGTGCGAATGAATGTGTTGAAAATAAATAAATGGTGATACTCCGTGGTGTTTATTTTGTAATACTTCCTCTATTTTCTTTAAACGACTTTTACCCCGAGTATCTTTAATGTCGAGAAAGGTTCGATATTGATTATTTGCCGGATTGGTATATGGATTGTTTAAAAGATAGTAAATGCTTTTGTAATAAAAGTTATCACTATCACCCTCATTAAATTGGTCGTGATTGAGTTTTTGTTTATTTTTAATCAAGATACACCGGAACTCTATTTCATTCTCAAAAAAGAAATCGATTAGGTCTTTGTATAATTCGAGCCTTGACCATGAAAGGGTATTCCATTTTAATTCAGTGGGCGAATTGTGTTTCAACTTTATTGCCTTGATTTTAGTTTTCAAAGTTAAATAGTTGGTTTTCTCAATTTTTGTATATCCCAAACACATGACCGTTTGTTTGTCATTTCTCAAATGACAACTCTCATCGCTATAAATGTTATAAACTTTTTTTTCCATACAATTAAGCCTAATCTCTATAAAATGAATTTTGGAAATTGATTATCTGCCACTAAAACACACTCGTAAATATAAATGTACAATGGCTGCATGAAATCATTTACAGTATAGCAGTATTCAAAGTCTTGACCAGCATTACCTATCCTATCAAAATACCAACTACATAATTGGAGATAAGATATAGCATGTAATGTTTCTACACCATATTTTATACAGATTGACCCACTATCTTTATGGTCTGGAGATCTCATATAATTATTTTCGATATTAAATTTAATACCATCAGTATCCGCCGTATTGTCAGGATATTTTACAATACAATATCCTTAAATAACATTTAATAAGACCAAATTCGGATGGTCAGCATGCTCCGTTTTATCCAAAAATACGGTAAATATTTATAATCACCGTAATTTTGTGCAATTTTATCTTTCTATTGGAGTTTTATTCGCTATTCGCGTTTTGCAAATAAATGGATTATTACACTAAATATCAATTAATTGAAAAGGTAAAATGATAAATATTGAAACATGAGAAAGATAATGCTTTTTGGAAATCAAGAATTTATGAATGAGTATTACTTAGAACATACAAGGCTGAAGCCTTGCTTTTAGCACGACGAAGTCTGGAGACTTCGCCGAACAAAAAACCAGTTAAATACGCTACGGAGAGCGGGGCAGTTGTTATAAGGATTTTTTTGATTGATTATTTATCAGCTTTTTCTTGCAATTTTCACAGAAATACATTCCTTCTTTATCAATCTGACTGATAGTACCATTAGCATCATTCATTAAACATTTATTATCAAATTTGCAATGATCTAATCCTAGGTTATGACCAATTTCATGAATACACACTTTGAGAAGTTTCACTTTGAATTGCTTTTCATCAGCATTGCGTTTGAGCCGGAATGTTGATACGACACATGTTTTACCAAGATTAACATCTATTATTTCAACAATATCCCAGCTATAGAAATATCATCCTGACTACCTTTTGCTGACAATCCGGGTAGATAGTCCTGTAATTCATCTTTGGCTTTTGTCAATTCTTTTTCGGTTAAAAGCTGCAATACCGTTTTGTAGAAACCATGCAGCGCTTCGTCTGTTCCAAAAGTATCGTCCACGCCATCAGAAGCTACGAAAATAGCTTTTGGCAGATTTTCGGTGCTAAAAAAAGTTCTGAAACGCTCCATCGCTTTTTCATCGCAAAGCGAAGTGGTGGCATTTAGGAAACATTTGTCATCCCATGGTATGGGTTGCGAGTATTCATCGTTATCGGAAACAACCACACATTTGCCATCGCCAATCTGGACTCCAAACCAGAAATCGGAAGTGCACACTGTGGCAATCAATGTAGTGCCATAAGCAGACACCCAGCCTTCAGCAGTACTTACCGAAGTTTTGTCCTTGTCAGACAGATGTGCCAACTCTTCCTCGGTGAAAGGCTGTGATTGAAAATCTTTACTGATAGCCTCGCGCCAATTAAAAATAATATAGGCAATGAGTTGTTTTAGAGTAGATTCAGGGTCCGGTTGAAATTTAGACAACAGACTTTGACTTTCTATCCGTTTGCCAAACATAGATTTTATTGCTTGAACAGTAATCTCAGCTGCCAGTTTTGATCCTCGTTCACTTCGAAAATACCTATCGCCACCATGTCCATCGCATACCACAGCCAAGGCGAATTTATTACCCTGAGAACTTATGACATAGTCCTGACAAGGTTTTCCTGACTTGACATGACTTGCCCCGATGTTACGCACATCAAATGTCTTAAATTTTGCCATTGTATTGCGTTTAATTATTCTATCATGTATTTTGACTATTTTCTTATTCGTGCGTTTGAAGAAATTACCAGCCATCTTGAACATCGCTCAAATCTGTATTGTCCTGTTGGAATGTTTTCATTTGCCCTGCAAAATCGGTTGCTTTCTGATTTGAATCAGCCGCATCTCCATCTACGCCCACACCTGAGCTTTTACTACCTATTTGAGAAGCAGTAACACTGGCAAAACGGATCATTTTTTTCAACGCTTCGGGTGTACGTACTGTCAATACACATTCTTCGTTGCCAGTAAATTCTTTTAAGATTTCAGTATTTGCATCTGCACCAATAGCAACAGCCACTTTGATGGCCACCTTGAACCATTTGTTTTTACGAACTTCATCTAAGCCTTTTTTGTATTCGTCGGTGGGTTCGCCGTCCGACATCATGAAAATAGCCGGAGCATACGAACCAATTGCATCTGCCATAAACTGTGTGCGTGATAATTTTTCATTCAACATGCCGAAAGCCACACCCATGTCAGTCAATCCACCTGCTTCCAGGTTGTTCCAAACAAACTGATCGGCTTCAATTGGTCCATCGTACAACCAACTTGCACCCGAAGAAAAGTTTAACACTGCAATTTTAATCAAGGCATCGGCATTTTCTGACGAAATATCTTTGATCTCTGGGATTACTTCTCGAATTGCTTCGTTTACTGCACCGATTTTGTCGCCACTCATACTTCCTGAAGTGTCAACTAAGAAAAATAGCACCATGGTACGGCGTGGAATGGAAACTGCATCTAATAAACTCATAATGTATTTGTTTTTAAAGGGTTATATAATTGTGATAAGTTCTTATTGATAAGTGATAAATTCAATGTGTTCTATTCTACAATTTCAGCTTTCAGCCCACCAGCAAAGCCTAACGAAACACCTTGAAAAACTGGCACCACTTCATTGTTTTTTAAATTCTTCTGTGTTCCATCGGGCATAGTCACCATCCAAACATCGGAGCTTAAATTACGAAAGCCCCACAAGGCCGGATTGTTTTTGTTCTGAATTACTTCGCCTGTTATGGTTGTGAAATCTTCATTGCCTGATTTAGTGTGACAATTATATGTTTTTTGTCCGGGAAATAGCACCACACGGCTACGCCCAATACTTAAAGTTAATGGTTTGCCTAATTTCTTTTTACAATTGATGCAGGTCGATTCGGGTGCGTCCATATTAATAAAGGTTTCACCACCACAACTGCAACGCACAGTTTCATCACGTAACCGAACAAATAGCTTTTGCCATTCGTTTTCGGGATTTCGTTTGTTGGGGTTCTGAATATATTCAGTGCTAAAAGCTTGAATAAAAGCATCCTGTATGAACTTAGGAAAAATAGGCCAACGGCGAATAGCGTTGGTATGGATACCCATTACAGGGCGATTTGCATCATTTGCTGGGTCAAAAATAAATATTGGGCTGCTGCCATAAAATCGGCGTTCCATTTGATCTGTCATGCAAGGTACGCCAGCAATCAATTTTCCTTCCAAGGGGTGATTGTTGAAAAGTAACATAAACAGCAATACTGATAAGGAGAAACGGTCGGTGTCAGCATTGGGAAGGCTTTTGCGCAACACTACTTCGGGTGCCATGTACCGACATTTACCTGCAATCCCCAAGTTTTGACCATAAGGTGCTACGTTGTCATTATCGCATATTAGCACTTCGCCAGTTTGTGGGTGGATAAAGAAATTACCATCGTTCAAATCCTGATAGCTGTATCCTTTTCGGTGCAGTTCGCGAAATGCATTACTGATTTGTAAAGCAGCATTGGTCATAGCCGACAAACTGGCAAAGTGTGTTTTTGCCAACAGAAAATGTGAAAAGTCTTTATATTCGGGTGGTCGTAATGTCATTAAATACCCAAAATGTTTACCTTTCCATACAGTAAGAAATTGTGGCCAGAGGAATGCATCGGTAGGTGCACCATTTTTGATATTATTATCCAAGTTATTGTAAAAGGCCTGTGTGCATGGGTGCGTATACCATTTGAGTGCATATTCCTTGTTGTTTAGCTCCACCAAGTAAACTACGCCCTGACCGCCCTCGCCTAGTTTTTTCTTGATGGTGACACTTCCACCTACTTTTAATTCTATTTTTTCTGAGGGATTGAATTCTTTCATATTGTATTGATTTTTAACTTAGTCACTGAATGAGATCTAAATTGTTGTTTTTTTAATCTACGAACTGTTGTTAAATATAAAATAGTTGACTGATTTGGTTCTGGATAATTAAATAGTAAAAAACCAAGAAATCATCGTTAAGTGACTATTTGTTAATCTCATTTTTTGTCGTCTTTTATCCAATTGCCTTTTTTGTCAATATAGCCGACTTTACCATTAAGTCGTACTTTTGTTAATCCATTTTTCAGATACCAAACTATTTCATCATAAATACTGGGAATGACTTGAATTCCATCTTTGTTAATTATACCCCATTTCCCATTTAATTTTACTATCACCAAACCATCGTGAGAAGTATATGTCGAATCGTAAATACAAGTAATGACTAGTTTTCCATCTTTATTAATCATACCCCATTTCCCATTTAATTTTACTCTCACCAAACCATCGTGAAAAGTAGTTGCCCAATCGTAAATACAAGGAATGACTAGTTTTCCATATTTATCTATATAGCCCCACATTTCATTTTTTTTTACCCTCGCCAATCCCTCGCTGAAATAACTTGTCGAATCGTAAATACAGGGAATGACTTGTTTCCCATCTTTGTTGATAAAGCCCCATTTATCATTGTGTTCTATTTCAGCCATTCCCTCGCAGAAACATAGAGCACGATCATAAATATTGGGAACGACTTGATTTCCATTTTTGTCAATAATACCATATTTATCATTGAGCTCAACACACACCAATCCCTCAATAAAAGAATCCAAATCAAATGAATCATAAATACAAGGAATAACTTTTTTCCCGTTTTTATTAACAATACCACATTTATCATTGAGCGCAACATATACTAATCCATCACCTAAATCTCGTACATAATCATAGATACAAGAAATAACATGTTCCCCATTTTTATTGAAAACACCCCATTTGTCATTGAGTTTAACACGCACAAAACCCTCACTTAAAGAATCAATTGAATTGTAAATACAAGGAATGACTTGTTTCCCGTTTCTATCAATATAACCCCACTTTTCATTGAGCATCACACCCGCCAAACCTTCGCTGAACGAGGTTGCTTCATCGTAAATAAATGGTATGACTTGCTTTCCGTTTTTATCAATGTAACCCCAGTTTTCATTGAGCATCACTTTCGCCAAACCTTCGCTAAAATCCCATGCACTTTTGTAAATGCAGGGAATTACTTGCTTTCCGTTTTTATCGACAAAGCCCTCTTTCAAACCTTCTTTACCAATATGTGCTACATTCGCCAATCCTTCTACGAAATAATAAATATTTTCTTCAGCATAGCCTTCAGAATCAAAACCGTCGTCATACGAACTATGAAAATAAATAATTGGAGTGACTTGTTTTCCTTTTGTATCAATAAATCCCCAAAGGCCATTTAGAGTTACTTTGGCTAAACCCTCGCTAAATGGTAATACATATTGATATTCTATTGGTATAACTTGCTTCCCATTTTTGTCAATAAATCCCCAAAAACCATTTAAACGTACTCTGGCCAATCCCTCGCAAAATCCCCTTACTTCTTCATAAATACATGGAATAACAATTTTACCACTTGAATTTTCAAATCCACAAAATCCACCTACCTCCCAAGCGATTTCAAGATTTTCATCACTTTCATCTTCCATTCCCAATGCCGAAGTCCAATACTCTACAATTTTCTCCGCAGCTTCTTGATGTAAAAATGCATCCTCCATTAGGCGTATTTGTATGGTTTGGAGTTGAATGGCTTGGTTGTTTTGGTCGGTATTTGCCGCCATTATTTTGGTTGGCACCTGCTCTTTTACCGATAGCATGAGCAATTTGGCTACTTTCTTGTCGTGAGCAAAGAGGTCGGCTATCATGGCAGTTAGTCGACGCTCATCGTTTAAAAGCTCATTGCCATATACTTGTAAGGTGTTGCGCAGGATTAGTTCAGGCGTTAGCGTTTTGGTTTGCTTGTTGAGTGCTTGCAGAATATCCGTTTGGCAAAAGGGGCATTTGCTTAATGATATGTTTTGTGGCGGTGTCCATTCACCATGGCAGTTGGGGCATTTCATAGTTAAACAAAAGAAGGGTTTTTAAATTATCGGTTTTAAGGTTCAAAGAGATAAAGTATTTTTGATTTTTTAGTTTTGAAAAAACTCAGAATATATTTCACTCTTTGTTAAAGTGTTGATATGTAGTTCTATAATAAATACATATTTCTTGAAATTCGCTTTGCTGTTAAAAAATAAATTAGTGCAATATATATGGCATTGATTATTAGAAACTTATAACAGTGTTAGTTTGAATTTATCAAGAAAGATAAACGTTAACAAATATATGAATTATTTTTTAATAAATAGTTGTAAATACTAATGGATATGCAAAAACATATACTCGTATCAATTAACGGTTATATTCTTTAGTATGGAGAAATGGAGTGATAAAATGTTTTAGATACAAGTAAATAATAAAATATTGACCTCATCGGGATTGACCATATTTATTTCATTGATCTAATATGTCTTTTCAATAGTTGGCAAGATTCTATCATGGATTTGAATTATCTACAATTATACTTCTGAAATTAATTCAATTTTTTTAAATACCTGTTTTAAAATTCAGCAAAAAAGTTGTCAGAGTATCGGTGTCTTTTATTAAAACCTGACGATACACTGATCCTTCAAAAGGCCCAATAATCCCTAAGGTTTCCAACTGATCTATAATTATACTAGCTCGACTATAAAGTATCTCAAGTTTACTTTGTACTATTGGAGTTGATCCTTGTTGCAGACTTACTATTAAGTATGCAGCATGTACAAAATAAGAATCAAATTTGATGTCGGGCAAAAGTCTTCTCAATTTCGTCAAAATATATGAGCTGAATACATGTTCATCGGTATAAAAGCTAGGAAATACTAAGCGGTCACGTTTATTTATGAGCATCACAAAATCAAGAGATTCGTAATTCAAGTTTATAACATCATCTTTCACTCCAAGTGCATATTTCCAATAATATATTATATTCTCCGCAATTTGAAATTCAATAAAAGTTTTTTGTCTGAGTTCTTCAATTATTGATTTCAATTTTAATTCAAATTGATCATGATTTTTAATCTCCAATATTTTACTAGGTATTTTTTCTTTTACAGATATTAATAATTGTCTTCTGATTGAACTGTTGGCTCCAAAACAATCAGAAATAATTCCCGTCAGTTTTTGTTCGTTATAAACTATATTATCTCCAAAAATATAAATCAATGATTCTAGTATTATTTCCGGCATAACTGTTTTTGGTTTCGACAGAATAAATTCTAATAAATTAAAATCACATGACGAGCATAAACGATTTAATTCAGATGAATTAATATTCAATTTAGCATTACAAGAAGGACAAAACATATTCAATATTTTTATTTGTTATTCAATTCTTTCCTTATCCATACGAACTAAATGAACACATGAATGAGGAGTCTTTAATTTTGATCTTATTTATCGTATCATTTTATTTTGAATAGAAGGTCTGAAATTTTTTACAAAAAAACTTTGGATAATTATGATAATTTCATTTCTTTAATCTTTCTTCTATATATTGCCTTAAATCCGCAATTAACTGTTAAAATAACTGTTAAAATGACATATAACTATTTAATAATAAATAACATATAATCATTTTAACAGTTGAAAAAAATCACCTATCTTAGTGCTGTGAACAAAAAAGAAACAATAATTTTTTTACGGCATGAAGATACAAAAAAACTCATCACCAGTTAGCCCTTTCTCGGGAATTGCATTTGTAAATAATGAATTTGACAAATCTGGTTTATCTCAACTGGTTGATAAAGAGCTAGGTAAAAGACAATCAACCAAAGGTTACACATACAGTAATGTGATTAAGAATTTAAGTAGCGTTTTTTACTGTGGCGGTGACTGTGCTGAAGACATTCAAACTCATGTAGGCAACGATTTAAAATCAATCCCAGGTAATGTTGTTTCAAGTGCAGATACAGTTTTACGTGTTGTAAAAGAACTTGCAACAGACAATTCTGAGTTTGTTTCTCAACAAGGTAAATCATATAATTTCAACATCAATAACAATCTTAACACTCTCAATATAAAGTCATTAATTCTAACAAAACAACTGATTGCTGGCGAAGCTTATGACTTTGATTACGATAATCAAATTATCCCTACTGATAAATATGACACAAAACGCACCTATAAAAAGGTAAATGGGTATTGCCCAGGAATTGCCACCATTGACAATAAGATTGTTTATATTGAAAATCGGGATGGCAATGCCAATGTGAAATTTGAACAAGCAGCAACGCTTACCAGAGCCTACAAAGTTTTGAATGACAACAATATAAAAGTAAACCGCTCACGAATGGACGCAGGCTCCTATTCTAAGGAAATTATTAATGTGGTTGCAAAAAACAGCAAGCTGTTCTATATCAGATCCAATCGTAGTGCTGATCTTTACAGCCAAATCCTCGAAATCAAGGAATGGACTAAAGTAGAAATCAATTATAAAATTTATGAAGTAGCTTCTATTAAATTCACTCAGTTTTCTGAAAATGAAAACTATAGACAAGTTATAATGCGTGAAGTTAGCACGGATAAACAATTAGATCTGTTCACTGGCGACACTTTCAAATATCGTTCAATTTTGACCAACGATTGGGAAAACACTGAAAAAGATATTATTGAGTACTACAACCAACGTGGAAGTAGTGAAAAAACATTCGACATTATGAACAATGATTTTGGTTGGAATCATTTACCCTGCTCATTCTTGAACGAGAATACGGCTTATTTAATTATCATGGCTATTGCCAAAAACTTCTATAACTACGTGGTAGAAAAGGTTTCATTAGTTTTTGATGACATTCAACCCACGACAAGACTGAAACGATTTATCTTTAGATTCATCACCGTTGCAGGAAAATGGGTTTATTCGGGTCGACAATGGTTTTTAAAACTTTATTCAGACCGGCCATACGACCTTTTAACGGTCTAAAAATATAGCATTAGAATCACAAAAAGTGAACATGCGGGATAGCTATGTCTATTTGTGAAAAATGCAAATCCATATCTATCTTACTATGAGCAATATAACGTTTCGATAAAAAACTAAATCACAAAAGACAAATAACCTTTCAAAAGAATCCGAAAAATATATCAGGGTTAGTAAAGCTCGTAAACTATAATGCACCAAATTTGAAAAATTAGTGAAAATTTAGCCCAAAATGGTAGGGATTTTCAAAAAAACAAACGAAAACTTAAAGAAAAATGTATCCGCTAAATTATTTGCGGATTTAAGGTATTGTATCAATTTCATGTGATTTTAAATTGTCTAGTTTTGCACCATAGTTATCATTCATTTTCTTTTTAATGTCAGCTCTTAAACGATAATGTGATGAATCCGAACCTAAAACCAGTGCTAAATCAATTGCAGTATTAACATCTTCTAGGGCACTTTCATATTTTCGAATTAAATAATGTGAATACGCTCTTTCGTAGTATGCATCAAAGTAAATAGGATTAAGTTTAATTGCATACGATAAGTCAGCCAATCCACTCAAGTAATCATTTATTTCCCAGACCTTCCAATATCCTCTTGATTTATAGGCAATAAAATCTGTTTGTGCCCTAATAATATTGTTGGTGTCTTCAACAATACCTGCAACAAACCATCCGTTGAGATAAAGACCTAAATCAAATAAATAAAAGCCTTCATAATTCAATGTTTTTGAAGATAATTGATATAATTCAATTGACTTTTTGATATTTATCAATTTGTCAATAGGTTCATCTACACCCTCTTGACTGCCATAGAAGTCAGCAGCTTTTTCGTATAGGTCAATAGCTTCTTTGTACTTTTCAAGATTTACCATTGCATTTCCCATAATATAATATGCTTCAGTAGCATCAGGGTTTAATTCTAATGCCATCATACAATCTACAACAGCTCCATTATGATCTTGCATGAAATCTTTTGTATAAGCCCTGCTTATGTATGCTTCTACAAATGATGGTTGGAGATCAATTGCTCTATCGAAATCACTCAAAGCTCCGGAATAATCACCTGTTTTATTTCTCTCCATACCACGCTTACAATAAGCAAAAGGTCAATTTGGGGTCTAGCTCTATGGCCTTTGTGAGATCAGCAATACTATGTGTGATAAATCCTCTGCAAAAGTCGGGTTGAATAGATATTGCATGGGTTAAATCCGATATAGCGTAATTTTTCAAATCGTCATAGGGATATTTTATATGGGCTAAAGCTCTCAGAAAATAGGCTTTTGCATCAGTTGGAACTAGCTCAATTACCTCTGAATATTCAATAATCTTTTTTTGAAGCCAATAGCCAATATAAAAACGAGCACTTTTTATATTATCAGAATCATTATCATAATATGAATGAAATGTTTCGTTGATTTCTTCCAAAAAGGAGCTAAAGTGTTCTGCTTTACCTTCTTTCGCTAAATTATAAATTGCCAAATAAGCACCTTGAATATTGGCATTTATTTCTAATGATTTAGTAAAGTCTTGAATTACCACCTGATTATCATTTAACATACGCTTTTCTATTATCTTTTCATAAAGTACTTTTACATCATTTAGTTCCAAATTAATAGGTTTTGTGAATAATTTGATTTTTGTTGGATAATTGTTTTTCTTCCGCTTTCTTTTTTTCATGTAATTATCATAACTGAATAATGTCTTAATAATAAAAACCAATTTGTAAGCTTGTAATACTTAGGAAAAGTACTTTTCAATAAAATTACTGATTTGAGATTTAAAGGTTTCCAAAGGAGTTTGATGACCGTGTCCCAAAACAATATAGTTTTTTTTATTATATCCTTCATGGGCAATCAACTCTATTGTTTTGTGAGGAATTATTAGTTCATCGTCTTTCCCAAAAACGAAACGCATCTCTGGAAGAAAAAATTTTTCACCTTGTCCAGTCATGTCGGGTTCGAAAGGAATACTATGCAGCGCAGGATTGAACAATACTGCTGGGGTATTAAGCTCCATAGCAAGCTCGTGAGCAAAAAGCCCACCCATAGATGAACCAATTATTACATCGGGTTTAAAGCGTTTGATTTCTGCTTTTATATCTCGGTAAATAAATGCAGCATGAAAATCAATATTGGGGTCGTAAACCTCAGCAATTGTCCTTAGCCAATCATTTTTAGGGTTGATGTTGTTGCCACCATAACCATGTAAATATGCGATTTTCATTTATATTTTTCATCATTTATATTAGAATTCCTAAAAGGGTAAATCATTTTCAGCTTCTCTTTTTTGAACTAACTTTTCGTATCCTTTATCTCCGAGTATTTCTTTTTGCCTACTTATATATAGTGATTTTAATTTCTTGTTATCTTTTAAATCACCCCCAGGAAAAAACTCATAAACAGCAGGATTCAACTGAATCATTTCAATGTAGTCATCTATGCTAAAAGCATCTAACTCAATATATTTTATTAAATCTGGGAAATGATTCAATACCATTTTAATAATTTCATTGTCATTTTGCAAATCGTTGTTTAAATAGCTATACACTATAAATCTTTTGCTAATTGGCCAGCTAGACGAATTTTCAACAAATTCACCTACGATTTTTTTTAGAATGGAAATAACAAACTCCCTATTGCTTTTTAATCTGTTACTCAAAAAAGTAAACGCTAAAAAATTCTGAAGACAAGCTGTAATTGCAAATTCTTCATTGTCTCTGTAATCTCCCATATAGGCTATCATACATCCATCATCCTCCAAAATTTCTTTTGTATAATTCAGTATATTTTCAACTTGATGCAAATCAAATTCTTCGTATTTAGGCTGAATGCTTTTGGTCAATCGTGTTATATTATCCCTGTTGTAAATGTTAGGGAATTTTTTTTTATTGAATTGCATATCTTTCAACTCAATTTTAGCATCGAAACTATCCCATTCCTCCATGTAATTTTCATATAAAAATCCACCAAAATGCTGATTACTATATGAATACTCTACTAACCCATGAACGCCAATATTTAAAACATCACATTCACTGAGTAAGCAAACTCCTTCTTTAGTGTGCAATGAATAAGATTGAGTACAATAACTTTGTAATGCTATCAAACCATCTCCTTCAATGGAAATCTGCTTAATACCAGTAAATAAAGTTGGATATTTTTTGTATTGAGTTAAATCCGTAAGCTCCTTGGAGTCAACGGGAAAATAATAAATTAGTTCAGGATATATATTCTGAATTTGCAGAAAATTCTTGATATCTTCACAGCTCAACATACCTAAATCTAATTGCGTTGGACTTCCAATCAAAGAATAATCATTGGTTAAGTGTTCCTGTATTTTTGAAGAAAAAACTGTTTCTTCGTTCAATAATTGGAATAGATACGCTCTTAGTTCAAAAATATTAGGGCTTTTTATGATGATATTAAATTTCATATACTGTTTTTTTTGTGATATTATAAATTCATTTATTGTAAATACTCATTAACTCAACTTCTGAGACCTCATTCGTCAATCCACTCTTCCACCTTTGTGGCCAATGCGGTATAGTTATGGTCAATTAAGTAGATTGCAGCCTCATCGAAATGTTTTTGAATCGCATCCAAAATTGTACTTTGCCTGACTGCCTTCAGATTATTGTTGTTTTTGAGCAGAGCACTTGTATTGAATGCTAAACGAAGGCTAAATTTAATATTATTTTGTGCGTTTTTTTCGTCGAATTCGATGGTGATATATTCTAATATTTCGTTTTCATCTTGATCATCAGTCTGACAACTTTGGTACTTTAGTGAATAACTGTACGAACCAGCTTCGGGAGAAGATAAGTGTTCTATAAGAGTTTTTGCAGCTTGTTTCATAAGAGATTAGTCATTTTAGTTTTTTCATAATATCTTCATAAGAATTTTCCAATTTTATCTCCTTTGAAAGCTCATTATAGAGCTTATTTCCAAATTCAATGCTGTCGAAAATAGCATCATTTTGATCGAATTTTAAGGGTTGTATGGGAGGTGGCAATTCAAATTTTGTTTTTATAAAATACAGTTCTTGAATATTAGTCAGAAATAATTCTTTCAAAGTAATCTTACTATTAAAGTACAATTGAAGTTTATCTACCTTCAACTTTGTATAAATATACCCGGACTGATTCAATCCCAATGCTTTTAAATACAAAGCATTATCTACTAGATCCATAACAATGGTTAAAACATCGCCATGCACATTTAAAATTGCGTTGAAATTTGTGTCTTTAAATATCATCTATTGAAATATTAAAGTAATATACACCGTCAAGATTATCAATATGAAATAATTCAGCCAATAACTTTGCAGTTAACTCGCTAATTAATTTCTTATCAAAATCAGTTTTGAATTTATCTT
>JBBSCW010000043.1:0-14861 GCA_038249855.1 Bacteroidales bacterium | reverse complement strand
TGTAATGAAATTGTTGAAAGATGAATATGTAGAGATATTGAAATTTAATAATAGTATCAAATAAAAGATACTCTGATTCGCAGTATATCAGTGTAGGAGAGTTGAAATTAAATAAAAATGCTAGACGTAGCTGCTTTCCCTCAACAGAGTTGATATTAGCTATATTCTTTCTGCAAAGGGTATTATTCAACAATTCAATAAATTCTGATTCTGACAATTAATTTCTTAAAAGAAACTATCAAAAGTAAGGTGATAACAAATAAATCCTTAACTTTGCAATCTTTACAAACACAAAATAATTAACCCCTAAAAAGAAATCATCATGGCAAAATCTCAAGATGCTAAGAAAACCGAAAAGAAAGATGCTCTGAAAACTCCTAAGGAAAAAAAGGAAGAAAAGAGACTAAAAAAGGCCGCTAAAAAATAAGCCAAATTAAAGTGTTATTATTGAACAAGAAACAGAATTTTCTGTTATAAGCTTTAAGAATTAAGGCAAACAGTTATTAACTATAAAAAAATAAATTATGGCTATTACAAAAGTGTGGATTGAAGAGGATTGCATAGCATGTAGCGTGTGCGAAGACACTTGTCCCGATGTATTTTTCGTTGAAGATATCTCAAATGTAAAAGAAGGCGTTGATCTTTCTAAATACGATGATCTAATTAGAGAAGCAGCTGATAGTTGCCCTGTAGATGTAATCAAATTCAGCGAGGAATAAGAATAGAATTAGTTTTATCTAATTGAATTTGAGTATATTAAAAAACTGAAAAGAGGCTGTTTCAATAATAAATGAGGCAGCCTTTTCTTGTTATTAAAACTGAAAAAATCGCAATTGTGGAAGTTTCAGAATTGAGATGAATTCCATCAAAATATAGTTTTTAATGTGATTTCACTTCCTAACAAATAATTCATTAATTTTGCCTTGAAAGAATAACAATAATTCAAATATGAAAAAGATTCTGTTTCTGGTGTTAATTGTCAGCTCTCTAAGCTCTTGTGCTGAACTTCTCAAAATGGCAAATGACGTGAATTCGCCTTATGGCTTGTCCAAATTGCCAATAACTAATGCTGATAATATTGCTGGTCTGAAAAGTTCTTTGGATGTGGGAATTGAAAATGCAGTGGGTTTACTCTCGCTCGAAAATGCTTTTTATGGAAACGAAGCACTCAAAATACTGCTACCACCCGAAGCAAAACCAGTGATTGACAACTTAAGACTTATCCCTGGAGGAGAAGAGTTGGTCAACAAAGCAATCCTTTCGCTCAATCGGTCGGCCGAAGATGCGGTAAAAGAAGCTACGCCCATATTTAAAAACGCCATCAGAAATATGACCATTGCAGATGCAGGAAATATTCTGTTTGGATCTGATTCAGCTGCTACTTCCTATTTGCGCAGGAATACTTACGCTCAACTAACATCTGCATTTGCTCCTAAAGTAAAAAACTCACTCGACAAACCGCTCGTTGGTGGAATCTCGACCACCCAAACTTGGAACACCTTGAGCGATGCTTACAACAAAGTAGCTAATTCCACCCTTGCGAAAATTGCTGGTTTAAAACCTGTAAATATCAGTTTGGAAGAATATGCTACACAAAAAGCATTGAACGCCTTGTTCTTAAAAGTTTCAGAAGAGGAAAAAGCCATCCGAAAAAACCCAGTAGCTCGGGTAAATGAAATACTCAAGAGAATTTTCGGACAATTAGATAAAAAATAAATAGCTGGAGGTTTTTTTTTCAAGCGGTTAGGATCATACTCTATATAATCGAGATACTTCTGTATAGTTACACAAAAAAAGATTTGCGCAATGAATCTATCATTACACAAATCTTTTTATATCAGCTAATTACTAATTATTTAGGACATTCTGCCGACTTCTTTCCGTCTTTACATGTACCTGCACATTCAGTTGAAGATTTATCTTTAGATTTGCAGCATTCGCCTTCCGCCTTATCCTTACAACAAGCTGCTTTAACTTCAACAGCATCGTAACCAATTTTCTTGAATCCTTTTTGTAGCTTGGCGATATCAGTTTTACTGTCATCGTAAGTCACGGCTACTGTGTTTTCTTCAAGCTGTACGTCCAAGGATTTTACTCCCTTCTCGAAAGCAATATTCTTTTCGATTTTTTTCTGACAGCTGAGGCATTCCATACTTACACTAAAAACTACTTTTTCGTTTTTAGCAAACATCCCACTTACAAATAAGAATGTAAATAAGGTAATAAAGATACTTTTTGTTTTCATTTTTGATTGTTTTTTGAATGATTATTTTTAAAATATAAGTTTGTTATTGTGCTAATTCATAGCTATTTATTCTCTATCAATGGCCCAGCGAATACCAACATACAATTTCCTTCCGTGTATAGGTCCCCAAACCATGGCGGCATCAAAATCATTACTCATCGGATTTTGAACATCGATAATTGGATTTTTCTGAACAAAATTTGTCAAATTCTCTGAACCCACATAAACCGACCAAGTTCTGAAATACTTGGTAATCTGTGCAATCATCATGGTGTAAGGTTTGTATGTGTTGCTCCACAACGGATTAATGACATCCGCATCGGGCATACGTCCGCCACCACTAAACTGGGCTGTATAATCGAATTGCCATTTTTTCAGCGGGGTCTGGTACGAAGCCGTTATCAAACTTTTGGAACGATCTGTCAAGGGTTTTTCTCTCAACTGTCCGCCAATCGTAGTCTTAACATCGGTGATACGGTGTGCCAAGGTCAAACTTAAACCTTTAAAAATCTCCATATTAGCTTCAAGCTGTGCACTTGATGAATAAGATTTATCAGTCAAATTGGTGAATGAAACTGCATGAGGATCGGAATCCATATCTACAACCACCTGATTTACAAAGTTGGTGAAGTACCATTCGCCCGTCAAGCTAAGTTCACGCCCAAAAATTGGGAACAAAACCTGAGAACTCAATCCATAATTCCAAGCCTCTTCCATTTTCAAGTCGGTGGCAATGTTCAATTTACGATTACTGGCCAACAAGAAATTATTTTCAGCCAAAACATTGGGCGAGCGATAACCTTTACCGGCACTGGCTCTGAAATTCAAATGTTCACTCGCATTGTACTTTAAATGCAAACGAGGCGTAACAAATGCTCCGTACATTGAATTATAATCGGCACGTAAACCCGCTAAGGCAATGAATTTATCGTTCAAATTGAAAGTGTATTCAGCAAAAGCTCCAGGCGTTGTTTCTTTACGTGGGAAAGTTGTTAAAGTTCCAACTGTCAGTTTTTCGTCGAACTTATCGTAATTGAAACTCATTCCAGTAGACAATTTATGCATTTCGGTAAACGAAGTCTGAAAAATTAAGTTTGCATACAAATTATCCTGACGGCCTTGATAAATTTTAGCTCCGAAATTAGCATCCTGATTGTGCAACGAACCACTCACTATAAAACCGACACTTGTACCTTTCACATTATCAAACACATAACCATTTTTCAGAAAAAATTCGTAGCGCTTGGTATCGATAGCAATTTTGTAATCTCCATTCATCTGCCCTCCTACCCTATCTTCGGACAATGCACGAATAAAAGCTTGCGACATGTAATCACCTTTTTTGTAATACCATCGATTAATAAAGTTATATTGCTTAACCATAGGCATATCCATAAAATTATCAGCATTATCATCGATGGATTTAATTTCGTCGGAAGCATGTAACAAAACGCCAGTTGATAAAGTTTCCGATAGCTTTGCCGACGCATTGACATTTGCTTCGAATCGACCGGCATCGCTGGCAAAAACATTGGCAGCTACAATTTCACTGGTTTGTGGCTTTTTGTATTCTACGTTAATTTGTCCTGTAATTGCCTCATAACCATTGATAACCGAAGCTGTTCCTTTGGAAACTTGAATACTTTCCATCCAAGGGCCAGGAATAAAACCAAGACCGTAAGTGGACGAAATTCCACGTAAGTTGGGAATATTTTCGGTAAGCATTTGTACATACGCCCCTGAAAGTCCCAGCATTTTAATCTGTTTGGCTCCCGTGGCTGCATCGCTATACGAAACATCGACGGAAGGATTGGTTTCAAAACTTTCCGATAGATTACAACATGCAGCTTTACAAAGTTCAGCTCCAGTAATCTTCTCTGTCTGAAAAACGGCTGATCTTTGTTTAATTGTACCTGGAGTTTTACTAACTACTGACAATTCAGCCAATTGTCGAACTTCTTTGAGCGAGATTAATAACTTCTGGTCGTTAGAAACCGCCACAGTATCGCTCTCATAGGCTATATTGCTGATTACTACCTGATTACTTTGTCCGTGGCGAACCAGTTCAAATTCACCATTCAAATCGGTAACTGCACCCACGGTGCTGTAGAGCCAATATACATTGGTTCCTGGAATAGATTCTCCTTTTTTATCTACTACTTTTCCTTTGATAGCCGAAAAGCACAGGATATTAAAAAGAAGAAATATACTTAATACATGTATTTTTCTCATTTTTTGATTCTTGAAAATTTAATTAAATATTGAAATAGTAAATTCTTACAAGCAATAAGAACTGCCTGTCAGAATAAGTTTATTCAACGAATAATCAAATAATTAGAACCGATTTGGAGGAAAGAATTTCTCTACCTGCAAGGTAAAGAATTTCATCGGGAGGTGGTAAATTAGTATTGGTAGTTTTGAGTGGCGAAACTGTATCGAAGGAATGATTTAACGTACAAGCAAACAAATTAAAGTCGAAAATTTCAATTGATTTTAATTCAACGGCAGAAGTTAAAGCGGGAATTTCGACTTTCAGGCGGAGGATATGGCAGTTATCAGGATGATGAGTAGGACTTTCGCAAGCCATGTCCTGATTATCCGTCTGATGGTTTTCAATGTCGTCGCAACAATCACTTTCGTGTTGATGAACAGCATCGCAAGAATGTAAAGCGATGTTTTCAATCCCTTCATCTTCGCAACTATTGCAGCAATAGTTCACAATATTAAAACCCGTCCCAGCCAGTAGGAAATAAAGGCCGAAAAACAAGCTGAAAATATGTTGAAGTAGTGCTTTCATAATTTTTACAGTGCAAATATAATTGTATTTGAAGAGAATACGAAATCAGAGCTCTGATTTTCATATTTTTTAGGGTAAATCCCTTAAATTGTTATATTTTTGCAGAATATGTAAAACAGGCTCACTGAGTTTGAAATACATAAGAAATAAAGTTTTTTACAAGATTTGCTGGATTTAAAAGTAAATTATTGTATTTCATCCTATTTTCAAAACTTTATTCAGGATTTTCAATCTTAATTTTCAACTAAATACAAATAATTAAGGTCTTATAATCCCCCTTGGGGGATTTAGGGGGCTGCTAAAATCTTATAAAAAATGTCGGACGATAAAAAAGTTATTTTCTCGATGGTGGGTGTCAGTAAGTCATTCGCACCACAAAAAAAAGTGTTGAACAACATTTACCTTTCGTTTTTTTACGGTGCTAAAATTGGAATTATTGGACTTAATGGTTCTGGTAAATCTACCTTGTTGAAAATTATAGCTGGAGTTGAAAAGACTTTCGATGGTCAGGTTGTATTTTCCCCTGGCTATTCAGTTGGTTATCTGGAACAAGATCCACAATTGGATGGTAGCAAAACCGTGAAAGAAATAGTGCAAGAAGGAGTTCAGGAAATTATGGACATGCTGAAAGAGTATGACGAAATTAATGAAAAATTTGCTGATCCAGACGCTGATTTCGATAAATTGATTGCTCGTCAAGGAGTATTACAGGAATTACTCGATCATTCTGATGCTTGGAATATTGATAATAAACTAGAAAGAGCGATGGATGCATTGCGTTGTCCACCAGAAGATTGGTTAGTACAAAACCTTTCTGGTGGTGAGCGTCGTAGGGTGGCACTTTGTCGTTTATTGCTGAAAAATCCTGATATTTTATTGCTCGATGAGCCTACCAACCACTTGGATGCCGAATCTGTGGAATGGTTGGAACATCACTTACAGCAATATGCGGGAACGGTAATTGCGATTACTCACGACCGTTATTTCCTTGATAATGTATCGGGATGGATTTTAGAACTTGACCGCGGCGAAGGAATTCCGTGGAAAGGAAATTATACTTCGTGGCTTGAGCAAAAAACTGCCCGTATGGCAGGTGAAGAAAAGCAAGCCAGCAAGCGACGCAAAACCCTAGAACGTGAATTGGAATGGGTACGTATGGCTCCGAAAGCCCGCCATGCCAAAGGAAAAGCTCGTTTGGATGCTTACGATAAATTAATCAATGCAGACGAAAAGGAAAAAGAGGAAAAACTCGAAATCTTTATTCCAAACGGACCTCGATTGGGTAATAAAGTAGTAGAAGCGGTGGAGGTTTCGAAAGCATTTGGGGATAAATTACTTTTCGATAATCTTAATTTTATGTTGCCACCCAATGGAATAGTTGGAATTATTGGACCAAATGGTGCAGGGAAAACTACTTTGTTCCGTATGATGATGGGTGTGGAGGCAGCTGACAAGGGAACTTTTGAAGTAGGCGAAACTGTGAAAATTGGCTATGTAGATCAAAGTCATGCAGATATTGATCCTCAGAAATCGGTATATCAAGTGATTTCAGGTGGAACTGAATTTATACGGGTTGGCGGCAAAGAAATAAATGCTCGGGCTTACCTTTCTCGCTTCAATTTTGCTGGCGGAGATCAAGAAAAACTCTGTGGTATACTTTCGGGTGGAGAACGTAACCGACTCCATTTGGCTTTAACGCTGAAATCAGAAGCCAACGTGCTATTACTCGATGAGCCAACCAACGATATTGACGTAAATACGCTAAGGGCTTTGGAAGAAGGCTTAGAAGCATTTGCTGGTTGTGCGGTGGTTATTTCTCACGACCGCTGGTTCCTCGACAGAATTTGTACCCATATCATTGCCTTTGAAGGTAACTCAGAAGTATTTGTATTCGAAGGTTCATATTCGGAGTACGAAGAGAACAAAAAAATGCGTCTGGGCGATGAAACTCCAAAACGAATTAGGTACAAGAAGTTGATGGTGTAATCCACTTAAAATAAAGCACTTATTTAAACACAGTAATCATATATTGCATCAAATGACTTTAAAATGATGAAGTAAAAATTTAATTCTAGCTTATTTCTTCTTTTGGCACTTGTTTTTTTAACTTATTCTTGCGAAAAAACATCGAAGAAGTAGAGATTATTGAAAATGAAAAAAACTATTGAAACTACCACTTTCAAAGCACTTTCAAATACTATTTATTTATTTGAAACGGTTACGTTCGAAGCGACTAACACAACAAGAGGGCTAAAATACAAATGGGATTTTGACGATGGAACATTTGAAATTGGCGGACATAAAATATCAAATGAATATAGAAGTTCGGGTACAAAAAGTGTTAGACTTGAAATCGATAAATTGATGAGTTCGGCTAAAATGAATGTGTACCCAGGAAATATAAGCTATCAAATCAAAAATGAAAGCAATAGAATTAGATATCTTTTCGTATCTTGATAAATGGAATATTGGAAACATATATCGATACGAATTAGCTAATGGAAAAACGTTGGACACTCTATACGCTAAGGTTTATAATGGTGAAAATGCATGGATTTAACGTATCTTTATTTGTGTCAAATACAGAATATTCACTAAGTGGTTTTGATAGAAATTTTGATTGGATTTATTCAAATAAGCATTCAAACCTGGAGAAATAGTAACTTTCAAATGGAAAAATTGATATCCAATGTATTACTGATTAAGCTTAATAGCTATTAATTCAAAATCATTTTAATAGAGGGAATTTTCAAAGAGATTTCCTCTATTTTTGTGTAAGCAATTTAGCAGAAATATAAAGGATAATAGTGTTTCAAATACCTAATATTCCAGTATTTTATTAATCCAATACTGTTTATTCGTTGACAGCTTAACTCAATCTATTTGGCTACTTAAAGATATAATTTGCAGAAATAATGCAGATAAATGAATTAATGTATTGATTTCAGAGAATTAGTAGTATCTTTGTATTGTGTAAAAATATAAAAAAGGAAGAATATGATTAAGGAATTTAGTTTTGGAAATTACAGGTCATTCAAAGAAATACAATCTTTGAATATGACAGCCTCAAAAATTAATGAGCTTGCCGAAAATAATACAATTTTACTCAACGACAAGCAATCGCTACTCAAAAGCAAAGCAATTTACGGAGCAAATGCAAGTGGTAAAAGTAATATTGTAAAAGCACTCGTTTGCTTCATTAAAGTGATTAAAAACTCGGTTAAAGACGAGAAAATTCTTGATTTGATTGAAACATTCAAACTATCCGATGAGACAGAGAATGAACCCTCTTTTTTCCAGCTAATTTTCGAGTTGGACAATACACAATTCAGATACGGTTTTGAGCTAACAGACAAAGAAATCAAAAGCGAATGGCTGTATGGTATTCCTAACGAAAGGGAGGTCTGCTTTTTTGTTAGAGAAGGAAATGTAATTAAAGATATCAGCAAAATCAATTTCGAGGAGGGTCATAAACTTTTGTCACTTTACAATGACAGTGAAGGTGAAAATGAAGTATTTAGGAGCAATTCCTTGTTTTTGTCAGCCGTTGCTGCTATGAACGGAAAGCTATCTAAACAAATCAGTAATGCCATTTCTTCAATTACAGTACTTACAGGATTGCAAGACAAGCAATTATACAATATCTCGGGTCCAAATTTGAAAGATGCGGCAACCAGAAATAAAATTACTGATTTCCTAAAAATTGCCGACCTCGGAATTAATTCATTGGATTTGATTGAAGTTGTAACTGAAAACATGCTCAAAGACATACCAGCCGAATATATCAAAAAGATGGATAAAGAAAATAAAATGGATTTGCTATTTTCAATTCATGATAAATTCAATGCAAAAAAAGAAAAAATTGGAGAAACAAACTTACAATTTTTGTCATCTCAGTCCGAAGGTACCCTTAAAATGTTTGAGATTAGCACATTTTTGATGAATGCAATTGAAAAAGGCGAAACACTTGTTATCGATGAATTTGACGCAAGATTACATCCTTTGATATCAAAAAGAATTGTAGAATTATTCAATTCAGCAGGAAATAAATCTGCCCAATTAATCTTTGTAACCCATGACACTAATCTATTATCGGCAGATTTACTCCGCCGAGATCAAATTGATTTCGTTGAAAAAGACAAATATGGTGAAAGTCATTTATACTCATTGGTTCAATTTAAAGGGATTAGAAACACAGCCTCTTTCGAAAAAGACTATGTGAAAGGAAAATATGGAGCAATTCCATTTTTAGGTGATTTTAATCAACTCATTCAATCGACGAAAGATGCCTAAGAAACAAGCCCACATCAAAAAGACGGATATAAAAGCACAAAAACCATGGTTGAGGAGAGTCAATATTTCTGAATACAAAATAGAAACAGTTACGCCAAACAAAACTATTCTAATCGTGTGTGAAGGGCAGACCGAAGAATTGTATTTCAAGTCATTTCTGGTTTCAACGCTTACGGTTAAACTGTTTTCTTTGGGACAATCGAAACTACAATTAGTTGAAAACACCCAGAGAATACAACAAACAGAGCAATGTGATGAGATTTGGTGTGTTTTTGACTTAGACATTAAACTCGATGAAGGGAATTGTATTCCAGACTTTGACAATTCCATAGCCAAAGCAAAAGAGCTAGGATATAATGTAGCTTATTCGAATGATGCTTTTGAATTGTGGTTTTATCTTCATTATCAGTACAATGACAACGAAAATCATCGGACATTTTATTATGAACAAATATGCAAATTGTGGGAAATAAATTACGAGAAAGTAGGAAAGAAATGGAAATTTTGTACTGAAAATTACAACCGGTTACAAAATGACCCTCGAGCAGACCAACAAGAAGCAATAAAACGAGTAGAAAAACTATTTGTTGCCAGACAAAATCTACAATATCACAAACAAAATCCGGTTACGCTTGTATATGAGCTGGTTAAAGTCTTGAATGAAAACTTGAAAAAGTAAAAAACAAGAGCAAAAACCGCCCAGAATTGGTAGAATTGAATGAATAGGATGTAGTGCTGTATGCTTCTGACTGTGAAGATCGGAGCATTTTATTTATTATTTCAAAAGTAGTTAATTTTTAAGAATATATTCATACATTTGTCGGTATTAAAAACACAAAACTATATAGAGACCCAAGGTTTCTAATCACATGAGGTATATGATTGGCACTGCAGTGTTACTAATTAGCCCTGGACTTGGCAGAGCCTTCATAATATTTTTCAATATGCCAATTTCATTTGCCCTTGGAATCCCCGACTACATTGCAATGTTTATAGTACTAATTTTCGAAATTTATGATTTTAGAAATAAAAAAAACTATTATCCTTACGTTGTTATTCTTGTAGTAATAATTGTACGACATCTGGTTTGGATATTTAGTTACACAAATTTTTGGTGGACAATTGGTGGACAATTTGCAAAACACTTATTTTAAGAAATTAGGTAATGCAGTTAATGAGTTAACCAAGCCTCCACCGGAAAAATTTGTGCAGTTATAAAGGTTTGCGCAGTGCGGTGGCGACTATCCCTATTCGTTAGCCACAATAATTGATAAAAAAAAAGTACATGATATTTAACCACAAAAAGAAAATTAAAAATGAGTTGCTTGACGGATTTGGAAAACTCAAAAACGATTCATTCAATTTTGAACAAATAGAAAGTTATTTTCGAAAGAAAGACAATTCTACTGTTCTTCAATCTTTGTCAGATAAAACCTGCAATGATCTGGATTTTCAGGAATTATTCATGTTTATCGATAGAACTAATTCAAAAGTAGGACAACAATTTCTTTATAACAAGTTAAGAAATATTCCAATAGATTCTATAGAAAATTCTGGACAAGAAAAATTTATATCAGAATTTACAAATAATCCGACATTAAGAGTGTCTGTTCAAACTCAACTGCGCAAATTGAACGACAATGAAACATTTTATATTTCTTCTCTTTTTCAGGATGAAACACTACAAACACCTAGATGGTATTTTGTTGTTCCAGTGTTAACTTTTGCAAGTGTACTTTCCTTTATTATGGGTTTCTTTAATCCAGTTATGTTTCTTGTGCTACTGGGAGTATTTGCTATTAATTTTATTATTCACTTTTTGAATAAAAAAAATCTATATCATTATTTTAGTTCCATTCCTCAACTCTCGAAACTGAATAGAATAGCAAGAGAATTATTTAAAAATGATTTTTTAAAAGAAATCAATCCTGATTTGATAAATTCGGCAAATGTTATAAACAAAGTAAATAGCCGAATGTCATTTTTCAATTTTGAAGTAAGTATTCAGTCCGATCAACGAATTGTTTTCTGGGCAATATTTGAAATTATTAAAATACTCCTTCTGATTGAACCTTTATTTTTATTCGGAACTTTAAAGCGTGTCGACACAAAAAGAAAAGAAATTGAAGATGTATTTCAGTTTGTTGGAAAAATAGATACAATGGTATCAATAGCTTCATTTCGCAAAGGGCTGAATAAGTATTGTATTCCTAAAGTCGTTAAAAAACAAAAAGAACTTATTGCAGAAGAAGTATATCATCCACTGATTTCAGATTGTATAGAGAACAGCATTCACGTTGATGAAAAATCGATATTGCTGACTGGTTCTAATATGTCAGGAAAAACATCATTTATCCGTGCCATAGGAATTAATGTAATAACCGGACTAACACTAAATACTTGCTTTGCAGAACAATTCTCGATGCCGCAGTTGAAAGTATTTTCAGCAATAAGGATAAGTGATGACTTAATGAATGACAAAAGTTATTATTTCGAAGAAGTACTAACTATTAAAGAAATGATTGACAAAAGTGAGAGTAAAGCTCCAAATTTATTTTTACTTGACGAGATTTTTAAAGGTACAAATACGGTTGAACGAATTTCAGCTGGTAAAGCAGTTTTATCTTCATTGGCAAAAGGTAATAATATCGTTTTTGTATCAACACACGACATTGAATTGGCTGATTTATTAAAGGATGGATATGATCTATATCACTTTAGTGAAATAGTTGACCATCAAACAGTAGACTTTGACTATAAACTGAAAGAGGGAAAATTAAAGAACAGAAATGCTATCAGAATACTTCAAATAAATGATTATCCTGAAAACATTATTAAAGAAGCAATTGAAATCTCTGAAAAATTAGATAGAATCACTGTGGCTAACCCTCCACTGCCGCACAAATTGCATCGTATGGCAGGTAAGTAGGCAAATACAAATAATTTGAAGGAATAAAAATGCGATGAGTAGAAAGTAATAAAGTAGTACTTTTTTATCTTAATGCGGGCAATTCATTAAATTGTCGAGAGTAATTTACAAAACCACGTTTTGGTTTGTTAGAAATCCGATATTTTGAAAAAATAATTTTTATGGATCCAAAGATAAAAGTATTACTTACTGGCGCGTCCGGAACTGTTGGTTATGAGATTTTAAAGCAGTTACATCAACAAAAAGACAGATTTGAAATAACTATTTTCGATTTAGACAATCGGAAAGCACGAAAAATGTTTTCAAAGTTCCAACACGATGTTCACATTGAATATGGGGATATTGTTGTTAATAAAGACATTGCGAATGTATGTGCTGACAAAGATGTTGTAATTCACATTGCAGCTATTATCCCTCCTGTCGCTGACGATAAGCCGGAACTTGCTCACAGAGTTAATGTTATTGGCACAATAAATTTAGTAAGAAATCTCGAAAGACTGTCGCCAAATGCTTTTTTTCTATACAGTTCTTCCATTTCGCTTTATGGCGATCGACTCAAAGATCCAAATATTTACATTACGGATCCCATTCTTCCAAGCCTTGGTGATGAATATGCTAAAACTAAAATAGCGGCTGAGGAAATTATTACAAGGAGTAAACTTCAATGGAGTATTTTCAGACTTACCGCTATCATGGGTGGACACAAAATTTCAAAATTAATGTTCCACATGCCCTTGGCTACTTCGATGGAAATCTGCACTCCAGCTGATACGGGAAGAGCATTTGTCAACGCATTATCCAATAAAAACGAAATCTCAGGTAAACTATTCAACTTAGGAGGCGGGGAAAGTTGCCGCTGTACCTATTATGAGTTTTTGCTCCGATTTTTTAAAATAGTTGGTCTTGGCGAAGTTGATTTCCCAGATTATTCTTTTGCAGAGCACAATTTTCACTGTGGCTTTTATCAAGATGGAGATGATCTCGAAAAAATACTGAAATTCAGACGGGATAGTCTAGCGTCATATTTTAAAGATGAAGAAAACAAAGTTTCTGGTTTACATAGGGCAGTAACTTGGCTTTTAAAAGGGATTATTAAAAAAAGACTTATTAAGCAATCCGAACCTTTGGAAGCTTTACGTGATTCAAATCAAGCATTTATTAATCGGTTTTTTGTAAAAACAACTTAGATGAAACATATAGTAAAAAACGTTTTTATTGCAGGCGGAACTGGATTTTTAGGATACTATTCGGCATTGCAGTTTTTAGAAAAAGGAGTTAGTGTATCCACCATCGCTTTGGACGAAAATATCAATGAAAACGATTGGTTTCCCTCGAAAATATCCAGAACAGTTGGCGATTTATTTTCGATGAGCGAAGATGAAATATTTGAGCTACTTCAGGGCAAAGGTTATGATACATTCGTTTACGCACTTGGTCCCGACGATAGAATCACGCCAAAAGCTCCTGCATACGATTTCTTTTACGAAAGGCTTGTAGTTCAATGTTTGAAAATTTGCAACGCAGCAAAAAGAGCTGGTATTAAACGTTGCATCATTATGAACTCTTATTTTGGTTATTTCGACAGAATTAAAAACGGCAAATTGTCGGAACATCATCCCTATATAAAATGTAGAACAGAACAAGCAGAAGCAATAATTGGTCTTGGAGTCGAGGGTGAATTTAATGTTATGATCATTGAGTTGCCTTATATTTTTGGTGAAATGCCAGGCAGAATACCTATTTGGAAAAATGTCTTTGTTGAAAGATTTAAACAATTGCCAGCCATTTTCTTTCCCACTGGAGGAACCACTGCCATTCATGTAACTGGTGTTGCTCAATGTATAGTGGCAGCGGCATACAATGGCGAAAACGGCAAGTTTTACCTACCAGCAAGTACCAATATTAAATTTCGCGAGATGATACAATATATGATGTCCAGTGCGGGATTTCCTAAAAGATTTATTAAAATTCCGGCTTTTATAGGATATTTGGGAGGTTGGTTTCTTATAGCAGAAGAAAAAAAACTGGGAATACAAAGCGGACTTCACATGGCAAAAATCATGACGGATATATTATCTCAGGATTTTTTTGCCGACTGTGAAAAGGTAAAACTCGAACTAAATTACAAAGAACTTGGCTTCGATGGAGGCGAAAATGTTTGGAGCGGAATTAAAGAAGCCATGCAGAGATCATACCCAGAAACCTATGTGGATATTCAAGCTCCGCTATAACAGATAGCAACAAATGAACATAATATGCATTGGGAAAAGAGCATAATAACATGAAAATAAGCTACTTACTCCCCTAAAAACCACAAAGAAACACCATAGCCAAATTACAAAAAAATAAAATATGAACGTAAAAAAGAATATCTATGCCGTTTTGATTTTGTTGCTGTTAGGCATTCCGAATATGAATGCTCAAAATCAAATAAAATTATCAGGACAATATAATCAAGACAGAAGTATTGAAATTAATTATGTAAAGGATTTAGTAGGAAGTTATTGCATTTATATTGACTTTGACAAAATTGAAAATACAATTAGACCACAAAAAAAGTTTGTTGTAGATGATTACAGTGGAACTCTTTTATCATT
>JBBSCW010000042.1:0-14998 GCA_038249855.1 Bacteroidales bacterium | reverse complement strand
TTGCTTGGTAATTTATTACTATCTTTGTATCAGAAAAGCATAAGGATTAACGGCTCTGCCCTATGTTAATTATTGTAAAATTAGAGCTATTTTAAAACCCAGAAGGGATATGAAACTTATAAATCTCTCAGGGGGGGGGCAACCTCCGCATGCCCATATTTAACACGAAAAGCGATTTTTATATATCCTTGTTATTTAGGTGGATATAAGGCTTTCTGAATTGTTGCTGTAATATTACTTTTCACTCTTGCACGTTTAAAAAAAACTGCCATCTCTTCGTTCATAACGCTTAATCCCGGCACTTTGTCTTTGTTTTGTTTTACAGCGGCATACACTTCGAGTGCTGCAACCAATGTGTCGCTTCCCACAGCTGTAAATGTTTTCTGAATTCCTTCAGCCAATTCGTTGATTTGATTGAAAATAGGACGCAGTGTATTTAATAATTCATAGTCGTGCAGAAATTCTTCTTTGTCGAAAATTGCCGGAAGAATTTCGGGATGTGTAATCACTACTTGATGAATTTTGTCGATAAAAGGCAAATAAGCATTGCCTACTTTGAAAATACTACTTACATCCGTTTTTTGTAAAGTAGACAAGAAAGGCATTTTCGTTTTTACATCGGTTAAGCTTTGTAAAACTTGGGCTGCCTCTGCTGCCGATAATGTTGCTGAAATTAGATTTTGAGCCATAATTTTAATGGATTTTAGAAATTAATAAAATTGTTAGTTTTTGGTTTTATAAAATTAGTTTCATTTTCAGAGTTTGAATTAAATCTGCCCCCTTTGCAATTTTCTTACTCCGGGGCAGATTGTCAAGCCAAGGTTAATTGGTAATAAACAAACTTGAATCATTTTAATATTTCTACTATTTTACTATCAATTGTTTACGGTACGTTTTACCGTTTTTCAACACATGTATATAATAAAACCCTGCAGGAATACCCGAAAGTGAGAGCTGATAGTTTTTCTGGTTTGTTTGAATAGATTTCACAAGACCATAAGAGCTATACAGTTGAATTTCGTATTCCTCAGCATCAGCAGTCGATTCAGTAGTTATTGTGCCGAATTCGGATGTTAATTCTTCTGTAAAATCTACAACAGTAAACTCACTTGCTGGATTAGGAGTTAGTATCACATTTTCGATAGTTATATCAGAAGTAGTAAAATAGTATGTTTTTGATTCTGAATAACAAGGATTACTGGCCGTACATTTCAGACTAATATTTGAATTTGGATTTTTCGCATATACAGTTACTGTTGCTCCGTTGGGTGTCCAGCTGGTAAATGAAGATGAACCTTGATTGCTCCAAGTATAATTAGTAGCAAAACTTGATACCGTAAGTGAACCACCGTATCGCCAAGCATCCACCATTGGTAACATTTTAAAATACTGACCATAATTGTCTAACATTAGTAAATTAGTATAACTTGATAAACCTAAGGAAATAGAACCGTATGCTGTAATAGTTTTTGTCAATGTGGCAATGCTGACATTGTTTAATAAAATATTAGCTGTTAAAACCACAGTTCCTACACCTGTTCTTGTTAATATTACATCATTCCCATTTTTTTGAAGAGATACTATGTTTTCTTGAGAAACACTCCAATTGATTGAATCACATGAGGGCAAATAATTAACTGAGTATGTTTCTTGATTGCAAATTTGAGAAGGTCCAGAAATATATGGCTTAGCATAATACCTCCTACGCTCTGGATGTGAATATGGAACTTGATTTGGGAAGTGCTTAACGACAGGTAATTGCCCCCATTTTGATTCATATTTCCCTGCAACATATGACTTAACAGCAGAATGATCTCCACAATAATAATGTATTTTTTCTGCCTGATATTCTAAAACTTCTACGAAACAACCCAAAGTATTACTCCAATATGTATCGATATTATTAGTAGTTGCAAAACAACCTTCTAAGTCAGGATTACCGTATACATTGTTGATCCAAACATTATTCGTATTACCCTCTCTTAAATGCCAAGCATAAGCATGACAATTATAAGTAGAGCTGGCTTCATTTAAGATGTCGGTAGCAGTAATTCCTAAGAAGTAAAATTGACCATTAGGATTAATTAACGATGCCAATGCACTTGCTTTTTCATTTGCATTTAGTTCTCTGTTAGGTATCAAAGTAGCTATTTGACCACCTCTACATGTATATACAGTCGGACCTGTGCTATAATAAATTTGTGCTTCTAAATATAGTGAAACAGTGAACAATAAAAAGAATAATATATATTTTTTCATAAGAATAAACTTAATGTGTAAAACTTTCGGCAAACGAAACAATTGAATTAATATCTTCTGTAAAAACGTACCCTTGTTCTGTTAAACGTCCAATAGGTGGTACTTTTTTATAATAATCAACAATTAATGGATATTGCATATCGTACATAATCCAAGCCATGACAGAAAGAGTTCCGCTTACATACATTCCGTCATAAGAGTTCTTTTGTAATTGTTTATACTTTTCTAATAATAAAGCAACTAATTCTACCTTTTGCATATTATTCAATTGACTGAGTATCTCTTGTTTGGTAAAAAGATACTCAAGTGCTGTAATTTGAACGGAAAAAGTCATTCGGTTTTCTACAGTCATTGATTTTAAGCAGGTGAAACTTATTCCATCGTAATATGAAACTAAAGCTTTAGCGGCATCTTTCCGACTAAATACTTCCTGTATACTATTAAATTTAGAATAAATATTATACCATGTTGCCAAAGGCGATGAACTTGAAACAATATATTGACTATTTAAGGAAAATGGGACGTCTAAAAAACTCCGAACCAAACCCAACGTAGATGTTGATTTTAAAACATTCGCAGGGAGTTGACATACTTGATATATTTCCTCAACTGATTTGAGATTTCTCCATTTTTCCATTCCCGGTCTAATTGGATAAGTATATTTATCCTTTACATCCGGCAAACAATTTCCATTAGTAATGATAAGCTCTATATCTTTGGTACATTGGCAAAGTATCAAAGATATCATAATGAAGGATGAAATTAATAATCTATTCATAGAGGTAATTTTTAGCTTGTTTATAAATAGTCAATAAATCATAATCAACTAATTGACCTGTTTCCAATGACTTTTCAATCTCTAAATGATTTGAAAAATTTGTGTTTAATCTATTTTGTTTGTGAAGAATCTTTGTTATGACCCATAAGTTTATATTTAAACTATTTCCACCAAACAAATCATTTCGAGAAAGTTTTTGATCAATCTTATTTATAGCCTCTTTTAATAAAAGTTTTTGTCCTTTGTTGTCAAGAGTGGCTAATACTTGTTCTTGTGCTAAAATCGTTTCAACAAATTGATAATTGAAAGTAAAATCGCCTTGCTTTTCAGATGTCCAAAGTGGATTAAAATCTTTAAAACTCATTATAGCATATTTTTTTAAAAGGGAATGACCTGCATCTTTTCGATTTAGCAATTCGTTGATGCCGTTAAAATTTGCATAAAAATTATCAAATGCAATTTGAGGGGAATTATACAAAAGCAAAATTAAAGGAGCAGGATAATTCAAACAAAGTTGAGCTAAAGAATCTGTACTAATTTCAGTAAGAACTTTTTCAGGAATTTGACAGGCAACATACATGTCTTCAATGGATTTGAGTTGCTGCCATTCTTTTGACCCTGGTTTAATTGGATAATCCCAACTTTGTCCAAATAAATACAAAGGAACTAGTAAAATAAATAGAATTGTTTTTGTTTTCATAAATATTGTTTTTTATGTTAGTAATCTGTGTTTTTTTATTAATAGCCCTTATCAAACATCTTTTGGTAAGGGCGAGCATTGTGAGGTGCTGTATTTGTTTCCATAATTTGTATTGTGTTTATTATTTTTTAAAATTGTTAGATGTATCGAATTAAATAATAGTTGCTCCCGCTGCCGCATGATTGTATTGTGAGGTTAATATATTAAATCAACAGAATGTCCAAAATCTACTAAAACGACCCGACGCAAGATACTATTCCCGTGAAAAACGGAACAAGCTGTGTGGCAGCGTGTGTTCAGTGTACGCTCAGAAATTACCCTTGCCAAAAAGTCATTCGGATCTTCAGTAAGCAAATTAGGGTGCAATTTTGCTTTGATTTTGTGAAAGTTGTTTGCCATAATTAGTTTTTGTTAGTTGATAATTGAAAAGAAAAAATATAGTTTATTTTTTAAAACCTAAGAAATTCAGAGCTGCACAGCCAATGCAAAATTAAGGATTGATTTGTCCTATTGAATTGAAATATGTTCAGGTTAAAGATACAAATTTTCAAAAGTTTACTATCTAGAAAATTGGCTGTACCGCTTGAATAATTATGTTGTGTTAAGCATGTTTTGTTAGTTAATTTCTATTTTAAAGATGCCTACTAAATGGGTTGAACCTTAATGTCGGGATTCTAACTGTCTATATTCTATTTTACACAATAGATCATATTTGATTACTGGATATTGAAATTACCTCTTTGTGTAGTGTTAGAGTAAGACACACGCAATGTATAATCTCCACTCTCCCACATACCAACAGGTATAAATACTTCAGTTGTTGTACCCGTATCTACTGATTCCTGATAAATAAGCTGATTTGAGGCATCAGATACCATTATTGTGGCCACCCCTACCGGGAAATCAAAATACACAGCCAATTCAGTTTCACTAATAGTAGCTGAGGCAGCAGCAAACTCACATGAAAGTGGTTTTATTGTACTTGGTGGAACTGAATTATCTGGCGGTATTGGTACATCAACTGGTGTTAGAGCAAAACCAAACTGGGAAAAGAGAATAAAAGCTATTGTCAAACAGCTTTTAAAAGTAAAAGATTTACATGTTTTCATTGTTTAATTAATTTGCGTTTGAAATTCGTAATATACTTTGATCGATCGTGCTACGAAGATAGCGGGTAATCAGACAGATTACCAAATTTCAGAGCAGAAAAGGAGGGGACAAGTGGTTTTGAAAGCACTCTGAATAGCAATGCTTTAAGTGTTTAATTACAGTAAAAAGGGGGACATGATTTTGAACACTATAATCAAATAGGCAAAACAGTGGTTTTTTTGACCGCCTGCATCACGCTGTTGCAGGTCTGCGACCGGTGCGATACATACCTGTTCTAATCAGCTATGTTTTAAGTCCTTTGATTTGGCAAGGATTGTAAAGTCTCACCATCATGCGTGTGGCACTTTGAGCTTGCTTAATAAATCAAAATAAAGAAGTTTGCTTTTTCACAGCAAGGCACATGTTACAAACATGCGCCAGCGTGCGTTCCGCGAATAGTTATCGGGATTGCGTTCTATTTGTTTAAGGTGGCGGCATAAAAGAATCGTTTATTCTTCGGAAAGCATGGCGAGGAGAAAAGCATCCAGTGCCGCCACTCCCTGTAGATTGAGTTTGGCGGCCAGGCGTTGTCTCATTTTTTTTAGACTGTCCACCTGATAGTGGAGCAACATGTAAATGTCTATTGTTGGCACTCCAAGCAGAAACAAGCAACACCAGCGTATCTCTTTTTCGGAAAGCGCAGGCGAATGGCTTTGGAGCTTATCTACCAGTCCGTTGAGCACTATGTTCATTTCGCGGTAAAACGAAGCGGTATTGTCCAAATACAATAATTCCTTGTATATTTTGTGGTCTAATGCTTCTTTTTGAGCATAGCTTGCATTTTTACGGATGATAGCCTGTTCATTTTTTTCAGTTTGAATATTTAGGATCAAATTCTGGCGATACTTATGCAGTATATCCTTACGAATATCTGCTTTTTGTTCGTTATGTGTTCCTTCTATCATAACTTTGTCTTCCTCCAAGCGATTATTTTCGTATTCTAACTTTTCTTTTTCGGTTTGCAAAAGTATTTTTTCTTTATTCGAACGTGTATGCAAACGCCTATAAAGTAGAAAGGAACTTAGCAAAACTAGCAGAATAAAAGAAATTAAATATACTATTTTACGCTGTGTTTTGTTTGCCCTAATGCTTGTATCGTGCAATGTCTCCAAAATACTTCCTTTTGTTTGTGCATCAATTTTCCTTATCGAATCACCTAACTGCACATATTTATTCATATTCGCTGACATTTCTTTCATATTGCCGCGGAGATATTCGGTATTGGTAAGTATGCGGTAACATTCACGTTGGGTACGAATGTCAGGTCCGAACTTAAATGCATCATTGGCATAAATGAAAGCTGAATCTAACTTATTCATATCAAAAAATAGATTTGCCAAGTAGTAATAGCTAACTGACCGATTAGCACCAATAGAGGGATAATGAAGTAGTTTACGCATGTAAAACAAAGCTGAATCAGTTTGTGCTGTCTTACAAAAGGTCAAGGCTATTTCATGCATGACTGCCCCTTGAATCATAGAATCCTTTGCTTGCACATAGATTTTATTGAAATACGATTGTGCCTTCCCGTATTTGCCTTCATAATAATAGGTTTTCCCAATATCAATATACGAATAATATGCAAAATCCTGCCGTTTGATTTTTTGAAAACACTTATACGAAAGAATGAATTTCTTACGTGCCAATCCGTATTCACCTTGCATTACAAATATATCGCCCAGATCGGAATAAATTCGCCCTGACAATAAGTGGTTTTCTTTTTTATTAACTATATCCAATGCTTTTAAATAGTACCCTATAGCCTTTTCGTATTCCAAATCAGCTTTACATGAACGTCCTTTATAGAGATAGCAGGTGGCTAACCTATCTTCATTAGCATGCTTCTGATAATAATCGATGGAGAAGTCAAGCAGTGAATCGTGTTTCAGCGGAAGTTGTTTTTTATCCAGGGCCTGAATATACAATAAGCCGTACAGTGCTTTATGTTCATCGGTTTCATATTGTGCAGGGTTTATGCGCTGTAGGATATGCAAAGCCGAATCAGGTGCTGTTTCCAACAGTTTTTCTGCACTGATTAATTCGTTGGGTATCTGCGAACAGCTTACTAGCAATAGCAATAATGAAATTATAGCATAAATAGACAATCGGTTCATGCTACAAAGATAAATTAAAAACCAAAATAATCAAGTTTTGTAACAAAAGGGTTATTTCTTTTTTTGAGGTGATATTATATTTATTGACATGCAGCATAAAGTTTTTTTAATTAAGTTTTACGATTTTTTGTTTAGGTTTTCGTATTATTAATAAGGGAAAATAAGGGTATTCATCTCTGCTACTTAGGGGCTACGCATATTAGAAAACCCTTCTTTTTTATATTGAAACCCTTAGAAGCAATGAGATTCCCTGGAAGTCTTCCCTTATAATTTTTTTTGAAATTAGAGTCTTTATAGATTTAGAAAAATACATAATAATAATAATGATAATATTTGATTACCCACATTTTTCATAGAACCATTAATTTTAGTTCCTATTTTTTTTCTTAGCATCTTAAAAAAAAGAAATAACCAACAAAAGAGAGTAAAAATAGATAATAATCTATAGTTTTCATTTAATTTCTTTCTCTACTCGGAATGCGACTTTAAGTCTCGCCCCGAGTTGAAAATGCTTACAATATCGAAAAACCCTAGCTGGCCCTTGCTAGCGCAAGTTTTTAATTTGTACCTTGCTTTGAAAAAACAAATAATTTCCTTCTTTTTTGCTCTATGAAGCAACACATCGATTACAAATCGGCATGAGCGGCGGTTTCCTTGATTGTCCCTATTCTATTGAGTATGAACTTTAGAAGCATCAGACCCGAAACAAAATTCCAATTTTGTGATACTTACATTATCATTTTAAAGAAATTCATTAGCAAAAAGCAAGAAACTGATAATTAAATTACTCAAAATGTCAAAATCTGATTACAATTCTAATTTTCGTACCCTACTACTTGATTATTTTTTTGTAGATTTGCATCCAAATTATAAAAAACTTCCAAGCAATGAACAAAATTGTAAGTAAAGAATATTTTTCGGAGAATGTAATCAAATTTGAAGTTGAAGCACCTTTAATCGCAAAGTCGCGTAAAGCAGGTCATTTTGTAATGGTAAAGGTGGGCGAAAAGGGTGAACGTATTCCATTGACCATAGCCGATGCCGACTTGAAAAAAGGCACTATTACCTTGGTGATCCAGAAAATGGGCGTTTCGTCTACTAAACTTTGTGCGTTGAACGAGGGGGATTATATTACCGATTTAGTAGGCCCACTGGGAAAAGCAACTCATATTGAGAATTTTGGTACGGTAATTTGTGCTTGTGGTGGCGTTGGCACTGCACCTATGTTGCCCATAGTGGCTGCATTGAAAGAAGCTGGTAATAAAGTGATTGTAGTAATTGCAGCACGTAATAAGGATTTAATTATATTGGAAGAGCAAATGCGAGCTCAATCCGATGAAGTTGTTGTAATGACTGACGATGGTTCGTACGGAACTAAAGGATTGGTTACTAATGGTGTGGAATCAATTATCAACAGAGAGAAAGTGAATCTTTGTGTTACTATTGGGCCAGCTGTGATGATGAAATTTGTAAGTTTGCTTACCAAAAAATACGAAATCCCAACTATGGCTTCGCTCAATACTATAATGGTAGACGGAACTGGCATGTGCGGAGCTTGTAGGGTTAGCGTAGGTGGAAAAACGAAATTCGTATGTGTGGATGGCCCTGAATTTGATGCTCACCAAGTTGATTTCGACGAGATGTTAATGCGTTTAGGTGGCTACAAGGACATAGAACGTGAAGAAATGGAAAAGATGAATTGTGCAAGTGGTGCTAATAAATAAAAATGTTTATCCGTAAAGTAATCAGTGAATAAGTAACACTTATCACACTCTTTCATATCTTACTAAGAGAATGGAACGCTGACAGAGTATTTCGATGTACCGACATATCGGTATTACGGATTGATCGGAAAGAAAAACAGATAATATATTAACAGATTTGTACTGATTTAAGTCATGCAAGCATGACTGATAAGACCTTGAATAATACAAAATCATTTCGACTTGTCGAAATTCTTATCCGTTTTTTTATCCGCTAAATCAGTGTCTATCAGCGTTCTATTATATTATATTCTAACTTATATAAACTCAATAATAAAATGAATTTTTCAGAAGAAAGAGCTCAGCCATGGAGAGCGGACTTGCGAAATGCAATCAAAACAAAAGACCGTACCGCCATGCAACGTGTAAACATGCCCGCCTTGGATGCAGAATACCGCAGTACAACCAGATTGGAAGAGGTTAATTTAGGCTTAACTCCCGAGATGGCCATGCTTGAAGCTCAGCGTTGTATTGACTGTGCCAACCCTACTTGTATGGAAGGCTGTCCGGTAAGTATCTATATTCCAAAATTCATAAAACAAATAGAAGTTGGTGATTTCTTGGGAGCAGCTAAAACCTTAAAAGAAACTTCGGCATTGCCAGCAGTTTGTGGTCGGGTTTGTCCGCAAGAAAAACAATGTGAAGCCCAATGTATTCACACTAAATTGAAAAAAGAATCAGTAGCTATCGGACATTTAGAGCGTTTTGCGGCTGATTATGAGCGGGAGAGTGGAAATATATCAGTTCCTGAAAAAGCTCCGGCTAATGATATAAAAATAGCAGTAGTGGGTTCTGGCCCAGCAGGTTTGGCCTTTGCTGGGGATATGGCTAAATTAGGTTATGATGTTACCGTTTTCGAGGCATTGCACGAAATTGGCGGTGTTTTAAAATATGGAATTCCTGAATTTAGACTTCCAAATGCGGTAGTTGATGTGGAAATAAATAATTTAAAAGCACTTGGCGTTGAGTTCATTACAAATTGCATCATAGGTAAAACCATCAGCATAGACGACTTAAAAGAGGATGGATTCAAAGGAGTTTTTGTAGCCAGTGGTGCCGGATTACCTCGATTTATGAATATTCGTGGTGAAAATTATGTGGGCGTTATGTCGTCCAACGAATATTTGACTCGTGTAAATTTAATGGATGCTGCCAATCCCGATTCTGATACTCCTGTTTTTCTTGGTAAACATGTGGCGGTAATTGGTGGCGGTAATACGGCAATGGATTCTGTCCGCACTGCCAAACGTCTGGGTGCTAAACGTGCTATGATTGTCTATCGCCGTTCGGAAGAAGAAATGCCTGCCCGCCTCGAAGAAGTACATCATGCAAAGGAAGAAGGTATAGAATTTATGACTTTACGTAATCCTATTGAATTCATTGGTAATGAGCAAGGCAGAGTTACCAATATGATTTTACAAGTGATGGAATTGGGCGAGCCTGATGCATCGGGTCGTAGATCACCAATAGAAGTTCCAGGCCGAACAGAAACACTCGAAGTTGACGAAGTGGTGGTGAGTGTAGGTGTTTCTCCAAACCCATTGATACCTCAATCGGTTACAGGTCTCGAAGTTACCAAATGGGGAACCATTGTGGTCAATAATGATACCATGCAAACTGATATTCCAATGATATTTGCAGGTGGCGATATTGTACGGGGTGGAGCTACAGTTATATTGGCCATGGGCGACGGACGAAAAGCTGCCGCAGCCATGCACGAATGGTTGAACAAAACCTTATAAATATAATTTTCATATAATAAGGGAATAAGGGAAGATGTTTTGTTATCGTTACACCTCCTACTAAGGGGCTTCGCATATAAAAATAAGGGTTTTTAATTACAACATATAATCCCATACATATTTTCAACTACTGTTTTTATGTTTTTTTACTGATTGTAAGGAATTTCCTATTGTTAAATTCTATGAATAATATATGCGTAATAGTTTAATAGACAATTGGTTAATCTTATATGCGTAGCCCCTTAGTAGCCAAAGAAATAATAATCATTCGCCCTTATTCCCTTATTTTATGAAAATAGAATACAATAATTTGTACACACATTTTGTATTTACAACCATAAATCGTTTGCCATTTATCATCGAACAACATCGGGAACGGATTGAAAAATACATAACAGGAGTTGTAAATAATAGGAATTGTAAAATGTACGCCATTTATGCAAATCCTGAACATGTTCATTTTTTAATTTCACGTGCCCCAACTGTGACTGAAGAATGGATAGCAACACAGGTAGCTTATTTGTCGGAAAAGTTTATCAATGATAATAAACTGTGTATAGGTCAATTTCAGTGGCAACAATCTGGCTCAGCATTTTCAGTATCGAAAGGCGATGTTGATAAGGTCTGTAAATATATTTTAGGGCAGAAGGAACATCATCATAAACACACATTCGCAGAGGAGTATGATTTATTTCTAAAACATTATCAGCAAACATTAATACCTGATAAATAAGGGAATAAGGGTGAGATTTTTTGGTATATATATCTGCTACTAAGGGGCTTCGCATATAAAAAGATGGGTTTTCTTCATGTGCTTAGACTAACAAAAGGATTTCAATATAAAAAGAAGGGTTATTATAATATGCTTAAGCCCAAATATATTATCAATGTAAAAAAGATATTTTATTATGCGAAGCCCCTTATTAGCAGATAGTTTCACAAAAAATCCACCCTTATTATCTTTGTATAATTAGAGTCATTATAGATTTATCAAATAGTTTTTGTCACCAATAATGTTCGTGATAGAACCAAAATTTAATACAAATAGCAGCTTGTCTACAAGGGATAAGCAGTTAAATTTTATTAGTTTTAGATTGTCCATAAAACAGAAACCTATTGTAACAACATACTAAACCCTGATTTTCATCATGCTGAAATTCAGGGTTTAATTTTATCATCTGTTTAATAGTTAGCTCAAAAAAACCAAAAAACTACAGGATATGTATTCATCAATTGTGAACTATGTGAATCAATTAAGTTCGTAAATCAATTTTAAATCCTTCCAAAAGTTCGGGTAGGATTTACTCACCACTTCGGGGTTTTCAATCGTGATGGGAAATAATAGACAAGCAGGTGCAAATGCCATTGCCATCCGATGATCGTGGTAGGTAGAAATAATAATTTCGGATTGTAATTCACATTTTTCGCCACTCCAAGCCAATTCACCTTCGGCTGGTTCGTAAAGTACAAAACCCAATTTAGCGAGTTCATTTATCAAAGCTTCAATCCGGTTTGTTTCTTTGATTTTTAAACTTTGTAATCCATAAAAATGAAACGGAATATTCTTCAAACAACAGCTTACAGCAAAGGTTTGAGCCAAATCGGGCTGATCCACAAAATCATATTCAAACTTTGTGATAATGATGTCAATTGGAACTAATTTTACAGCATCAGCTAAAAATATAGTTCTCACGCCTAATTGCTCGAAAAGCTCAGCTACCTTACTATCACCTTGTGTGCTATTTTGTTTTAATCCTTTCAATATAAAACCACCTTTGCCTAATATCGACAGAATTTCGTACCAATAAGATGCTGCCGACCAATCGGATTCTACCGTAAAAGGAACGGGTGTGTATGTTTGAGGTTCAATTTCTATGCACTTACCATCAAACTTTACTTTCACACCAAAATCCTGCATTAAAGTATTCGTCATCAATATATAAGGTTGCGAAATAACTTTTCCCGTTAAGTTCAGTTTCAGACCATTCTGCATATAAGGTGCAATCATCATCAAAGCTGAAATATACTGACTGCTGACGGCTCCATCTAAGTTAATCTCCCCACCAATAAGCGCACTTCCATATATTTTTAGTGGAGGAAATCCTTCTTTTTCTACATATTCTATTTTGGCACCCAAACTGTTCAGTGCATCAACCAACAATTTAATAGGACGTTCCTTCATGCGTGCACTTCCGGTTATCGTCCACTCTCCCACCGTTTTCGACAAAAAAGCAGTCAGAAATCGCATAGCGGTTCCTGCTGCTCCAATGTCAAAAGTAGTATCATTAGAATCCAGTGCACTCAGTGTTACAAGCGTATCATCGCTATCCGATAAATTTTGAATTGGGTAAGTACTATATGATAACGCATTCAATATCAATGCTCTATTACTAATACTTTTTGATGCTGGAAGATTTATCTGTATTTCAAAATCTTCATCAAGTATATTCAAATTATCTAAATTCAAAGTTGTCATAAATAGAGCATTAAAAAAATCAAAATTTGAGCTTAATAATTTTTGGATTAATGAAAAACTGATTTATACAAAATAAAAAGTAGCTAAAAATCAAACTGCTAATTCATAAATTTTAGTTGCATCTTCTTCGGTAAGTTTCACAAAACTACCTAATGTATTAGAACCTAAACCGAGTTTTTTAACCAATACTGGAATGTCCTCCGCTTTTGCTCCAAGTTCAGAAAAACGGATAGGCATTCCTATCGATTGCATAAACGATTCGTAGCGAGCTATTCCTTCTAACGCAGTTTTTTCAGGATGCTGAAAATTCATTTCGCAACCCCAAACTCGAACTGCAAACTGTGCAAAACGCATTATATCGTGATGCATTACAAACTTTATCCATGCAGGAAACATCACCGCTAAACCAGCTCCATGAGCCACATCGTACAGACCAGAAAGTTCATGCTCCAAATTGTGCGTCGCCCAATCGCTATCTCGACCCACACCGCAAGTATCATTATGAGCAACCATTCCTGCCCACATCAAATTAGCACGTGCTTCATAATTATTGGGGTCGGCAATTACCCTTGGAGTTTCTTTAATCACAGTCATTAAAACAGCTTCGCTCAAACGGTCTGTAATTTCAACCTCTTGGGTATTAGTAAAATAACGTTCCATAACATGCGCCATCATATCTGTGGAACCGCAAGCAGTTTGATAAGGCGGCAAAGTACAGGTCAACTCTGGATTCAAAATGGAAAATACCGGACGTAAAACATCATGGTTTGCTGCACGTTTCAACATACCAGTTTCATGTGTAATTACAGTTCCCATGGAACCTTCGCTACCGGCTGCCGACAAAGTTAGAATAGTTGCAACTGGGAGAGCTTTTTCTATTCTTTTACCAGTGAAGAAATCCCAAAAATCACCTTCATATAAAGCTCCAAGCGCAATTGCCTTGGCAGAATCGATAACGCTACCGCCACCAACTGCCAATACAAAATCTACTTTTTCGTTTTTGCAAATCTCTATACCTTTATAAACCAGCCCACTGCGAGGATTTGGCACAACACCGCCTAATTCCACAAAAGCAATATCGCTTGCTAATAACGATTTTTTTACTCGTTCAATAAGTCCGCTTTTTATTACCGAACCACTGCCGTAATGTAACAATACTTTTGTTCCATTAAATTTCTGTACATATTTACCTGCTTGATTTTCTGTTTCTTTCCCAAAAACAAAATAAGTTGGACTGTAAAAATTAAAATTATTCATAATATATTTTTATTTGGTGTTCGTTTTAAGAGTTTGAAATTTGAAAGAGTTTGGGATTTGGAATTTGAAAGAATTGACACTTTGAGTCATGCTGCCGATCTCTAAACTGTATTCTTAATTCAATGTCGTTTAGTTAGCAATAGTATAAAAAATTGTCCGTAGGACTTTAATATCCATAGTATATATTACTACATAAATTGATTTCCCGTAGGGAATTAACCTATTTATCCACTACGTGGAATCGTGTTTTGGTAGCAAATGTTTTTTATTGATATTGATTCCCTACGGGAAAAACAATTCAGTAAAATTCAAATCCTTAACTAAACGACATTGATTCTTAATTCTACAAATTTCAAATTTTTTCAAATTTCAAATTATCTTATTTCTGCCTTCGCCTTATTATTCACTCCTCATCTGCCTAATTATCTGATTACCAAGCTCAGTTTTAATTTCTATGTGATTTAACACTTCCAATACAAAGGGATTATTTTCGAAATTTCCTCGTACCGATTCAAAATCACGGTGTTTTTCTTGTTCATTACCATCAACACCGAAACCCGTTTTAGAGTTCAAATTAAACTCTTTTTTGGCATCGCTATAAATTAATTGATCTAATTTTACAACCGATTTTTGCCAGTCTTGAACCATTTCAATTATATCTTGAAATTCAACCTGATCAACGGTTTTAGCCCAATAGTTTTCCAACTTACTGCAAGCCCAAGTCCATTCATAATTATAATACTCTTTGTGCATTGTTTCA
>JBBSCW010000041.1:0-15481 GCA_038249855.1 Bacteroidales bacterium | reverse complement strand
CAACCAAGCAATTGCAAACATAGTAAAAGGTTTGATGAGCCAATTCACCACCAGAGTAACAGTTAGTCCTTTTGGCATTTTTACTGCATCAACAATGCTTGCAAAGTCAATTTTTAGCATCATAGGGTAAATCATTATCCAAATTAAAATAGCAATGGGTATTGATACATTTGCATATTCATATTTACCCAATGTTTCAGGCACAATGGGTAGAAATTTACCCAAAGCAATTCCTGCCACTATACATATTGCAACCCAAAGCGTTAGGTATCTGTCGAAGAACGAAATCCCTCGTGGTTTATTCATTACAATTGTGGTTTAATCTGTTCAACATAAAATTTATAGAATCCTTCTTTTATCTCATCGCGAACTCTGATAAACTCACTCCAAATGAATTCATCGGTACCTGTGGCGTGAGATGGATCATCAAAACCAATGTGTAAGCGCTGTTTAACTTTACCCATAAATGCGGGGCAGTTTTCGTTGGCTCCTCCGCAAACTGTAATTACATAATCCCATTCGTCATTCAGGTATTTTTCAACTGAGTCGGATGTGTGATGGCTGATATCTATACCTAGGTCAGCCATTGCTTTAACAGCTTTTTCGTTGAGTCTTCCACTTGCCTCAGTTCCGGCAGAGCAAACAGTTATACTTTTATCGAACGATTGTAAAAAGCCATGAGCCATTTGGCTGCGGCAAGAATTTCCGGTACAAAGAATTAAAACTTTCATAATTTTCTTATTAATTTGAAATTTGGGATTTGAGATTTGATTTGATAAGAAGTAGTAATTGTACTTCCTTATTAAGTGATTTAGGTAATATCTATAATATTATATTAAACAAATACCCCAACATGATAATAAAAACTGAAATCGTTCCAAAGAAAATTCCGATTAGTTTCCAAGTCATCACTTTTTTGAGCAAAGTTGCTTCGGGCAATGATAGGCCTACAACCGCCATCATAAATGCAATGGCTGTTCCTAGTGGAACTCCTTTGGCTACAAAAACCTGAATAACTGGAACAATTCCAGCAGCATTGGCATACATTGGAACTCCAAAAATTACCGCCATCGGGATAGCATACCATTTATCAGCCGAAAGATATTGCGCGAAAAAGTTTTCAGGCACATAACCGTGCATGGCAGCCCCAATGGCAATACCAATCAACACATAAACCAACACTTTACTCACTATTTCCCAACCGTCTTTGATAATATAAGGCAGTCGGTCGATAAAGGCTGTTTTTTCAGCTTCCCAAACTGCTGATTCTTGTCCCGATTCAGCCTGAATCTGTTTTACCCAATCGCTCAGATAGCTTTCCAGCTTGAATTTTCCAAGAATATAACCTCCAATAGTTCCTAACAAAATACCACTTACTGAATATATAAGCGTGGCTTTCAGCCCAAAAAGTCCAAGAAACATAGCCACAGCCACTTCATTGACTAAAGGTGAAGTGATCAGGAATGAAAAAGTTACTCCCAATGGAATACCTCCTTTTACAAAACCTATAAAAAGCGGAATGGATGAGCAGGAGCAAAAAGGAGTTACTGCACCAAAAAACGATGCGAAAAAATACTGAAAACCATAGAGTTTGCGGGTTGTCAGGTAGTTTCTTAGTCGGTCGATAGGGAAATACGCATTTACAACTCCCATCAACGAACTAATTAAAAACAACAGAATCAGGATTTTAATTGTGTCGTAGAAGAAGAAATTGACCGAAGTTCCCAAGTGTGAGTTTGGATTTAAACCCAATAAATCATAAGTAAACAGATTCACCAAGGTTTGTAAATACAAATAAAGTGCAATCAGCGAGGGCAAAACCAATACGATTCCGACTATAAGTCTGATTCTTTTGTTTTTTTTCATTTTTGAATTCAATGATAGTAAGCTGTTATACAAGCTATAAGTGCTTGTTTTAAAATAGTTTATACAAAAATGCTACTTATATATTATTTATCTGACAGACCGCATTAAGCGGTCGAACAGATTTTAGCGCAGTAGTTTCCGACCGATTTGCGGTCTGAAACATAAGATATAATAAACAAATATGTTTTACCTACTAAAAGGTCATTTTTAGCTTAGAATTTACTCTGTTGCTTGAGAGATTATACAAAAAATATCAGCACATAATAAATACCTACTCCGATAAAAATAACTGAAACCACTCGCCTAAACCAAAGCTCAAAAGTTTTGATTTGATTGTAAAGTTTACCCACATTACTGACGGCATACGCCAACAACCAAGCAAAAAGAATGACGGGTAATCCGGTAGCAATAGCAAAGAGTATCGGCAAATACAAACCGCTTGCACTGGCAACAGTCATAGGAATAAGCATGCCAAAATACAACACGGCACTATACGGACAAAATGCCAAGGCGAAAACTACTCCTAGTAGAAAAGTGCTCCAATAACTGCCTTTACTTTTTTCGCCTAACTTATGGGTAAGATTTGAAAATCCGGGTAGTTTAAGCTTAATCACATCAAGCATTAACAGACCGATAAGGATTAAAATTGGACCTAAAATCTTCTCGCCCCATCCTTGGAAAAGCATGGATATATCGAGTTTGCTCGCTCCAAAGAAAATTACTAATGCCAATGCTGTATAGCTGAACGCCCTCCCCAATGTATACACAATGCCGTTTAGAAAAACTTTTTTCCTTTTCACAATATCGCGGCTGATAAACCCGATGGCTGAAATGTTGGTAGCTAAGGGACAAGGGCTAATGGCAGTCATCAAGCCCAAAATAAATGCAGTAAGGAACGCATATTGCGAATTATCTAATATGCTTTGTAGAATTTCCATAATTTTAAAATTTGAAAATGTGTTGATTTGAAAATTTGAAAATTATTCTACTTTGTGTTATTTTTAGACGAACTTATTATTTTTGAAAGAACATTTATAATTGACTTAATTTTTTCTTCAAGACCTTCAGGATTTGGATATTTTGGAGATATTCGACAAAGTGTCAACCAATAATCTGTTTCGTCAGCTTCTTTGGCTGCTATTTTAATTTTATGTATAAAATCAGCTTTGCTCTCGGCATTTTGAGCTTCATACACATTTGCTCCAATAGATGTTCCAGATTTTAATAATTGGTTCGCAATTACAAATTTACGTTGATTTTCAAGCAATTCGGTAAAATCAATTATATCAAGGGCAAATGCTATTGAAAGATTCACTATTATATTATCTTTATCATTTCTCATAATTTTTTTATCATTTTCAAATCTTCAAATTACTACATTTTCAAATTATTTTATTAATGGATCAATTGTTTTCTTTAATTCCTTCTTTAATTTTTCGGGACTAGTTCTGGCGTACATAAAAGCCTTATCAGTTATATCAAAGCGTTTGTTTCCACTGATAACTAAGAGAGACTGACCATCTGCTTTACATTTTTCGGCGAGGGCTTTACTTCCGTCCTCGTCTAAATTGATAGATTTCAAAGTAATTTTCCCTGATTTATACTGTACTGGATATAATGTGGCAATTGCATTTTCAGATTCTTTCTCTACTGCCTGACAGGTGGCACAGCGGCGGGAGAAATGAAAATAATAGACTTCAACTGTGGCAGCGTTGGCAACAGTTGGTGTTGTTTTCTTTTGTGGTTCAATGGCATTTACATTGAAAAGTGCTACCACAAAGAGTAGTACTACTGAAATTGAAATTATTTTTTTCATATTCTGAATATTTTATTAGTTAGTATATCTTTGAGTTCGCTGTTCGATGGCACTCTGCCTTTCAGCACTACTTTTCCATCAATGACCAAGGCAGGAGTGGTCAAAATATTAAAATTCATAATTTCTACGATGTCATCTACCTTGGTGATGGTGGCATCGATGTTGTTTTGTTCAACAACTTCACGCACGGCTTTTTCGAGCGATTTACACTTCGCACAGCCTGTTCCTAATACTTGAATGTTCATATAAATTATTATTTGCCCCCAACCCCTGAAGGGGAGTTAGAGAGATTAGTTTTTTGTTTAACCCCCAACCCCTAAAGTGGAGTCAGAGTTTCTAGTTTAAAATAATTCTTTTTTTTTGTCTACTAGTTCCCTCGTTTCCTTTTTTCCTCTTTTTCATTCACAACAGCTTATTTTCTTAGTTTTTACCTCAAAAAACCCCTCGAATAATGCCTGTGCTTTCTCCCAATTTTTCTGATTGATACAGTATTTTACTTTTGGAGTTTCTATTTCTCCCTGAATAAGTCCTGCATCTTTCAATTCTTTCAAATGTTGCGACACAGTTGCTTTGGCAATGGGTAATTCTTTGTGTATATCCCCAAAGAAGCAACTGTCCAACGATGCCAGATATTGAAGAATTGTAATCCGTGCTGGATGTCCCATTGCTTTTGAAAAACGTGCAAGCTGCTCGTTGTCAATTGTGTAATCTTTATTTTTGCTGTCTTTCATAGTTGATTATTAAATATTGTTCGTAGTTCGCAAAAGTACGAACAATAATTTTATTTACCAAAGGAATTTTGAAAAAAGTTTGGTGTTCAGGGTTTAATGTTTAGTGTTCGTTTCTTGTTTACTCGTTTTAAAAAATTATCAGTTTGTTTGACGAGTTAATAAAAATATATGTTTACATTTGCAATGTTAACAACGAGAAAGAATATCAATGAAACTGGACTGATCTACCTATATATTAGGAGGAATTGAACAGTTTATATTAGGCTAATTAAACTGACAGAAGAAACAAACAATTTTGCAATAAAGATAAAGTATTGATATGTAAGGATAAAAGAGATTTGTTTGAATTCTCTCGCTCACTTCCGTTTTTAAAATCCCTCTAAACATAGGTTTTTTTCTAGGGGGTCTGTCAATGGTTTAACTTAAGATGAATATTCGTTTGACAAAGGTCTCATTGAAAGATTTATATTGTTGCTATATCATCATAAGCTAGCATCTATTAGACCAGAGCGAAAAATAATCAATTAAATGATGCTAATTTTTTTAGTAACTTTGTGCTTCTACTTTTGCGAAATAACATGTTGAATTAATTGGATAAAACAGCTGAAAATAAATGAATTGGATTTTATTAATTATAGCAGGATTATTTGAGGTTGCTTTTGCTGCTTGTTTGGGGAAAGCCAAAGAGTCCTCAGGTATTGAAACGACCTATTGGTATATTGGATTTTTGATAAGTTTAGCGATAAGTATGTACCTACTCGTGAAAGTAACCCAAGTGCTTCCCATTGGAACAGCTTATGCAGTTTGGACTGGGATTGGGGCAGTAGGGACAGTTCTCGTGGGAATTTTTCTGTTTAAAGAACCAGCTACTTTTTGGCGATTATTTTTTATAACTACTTTGATTGCTTCTATTGTTGGGCTAAAAGTAGTATCGAATTGAAAATAGTAGAATCTAAGCACTACTAAAACATAATCGCAAAGTGAATGTTAGATAATAGGACGAATCAAAGGTCTGAGGTTTACAATTTGTCTTTTGTTTTTAAATTGTAAATCGTAAATTTCAAATTGTCAATTCTTTGTGTCGTTTACTTGTTTCCTGTTCCACTTGTTTCCTGTTCCACTTGTTTCCTATTTTCTATTATAAATACTATCTATGTCATTCAATCTTACGTCTCCATATAAACCCACCGGTGATCAGCCCGAAGCTATTAAGCAATTGCTTGAGGGCTTGAACAGTCAGATCCCATATCAAACTTTATTAGGCGTTACTGGCTCGGGTAAGACTTTTACCATAGCCAATGTGGTGAATCAGGTTAATCGGCCTACCTTGGTGTTGAGTCACAATAAGACTTTGGCAGCACAACTTTATAGTGAATTCAAGTCCTTCTTTCCCGATAATGCTGTAGAATATTTTGTATCGTATTATGATTATTATCAACCCGAGGCCTATCTGCCTGTTTCAGATGTTTATATCGAAAAAGATCTTTCCATCAATAAGGAAATTGAAAAATTGCGTTTGGCCACAACTTCTTCTTTGCTTTCGGGTAGGAGGGATGTAATAGTGGTTTCGTCGGTTTCATGTTTGTATGGTATTGGAAATCCCGAAGATTTTACGAGTAATCTAATTGAAATTCAGCGAGGTATGAAACTCGTTCGGAACGATTTCTTACGTACGTTGGTCGATTGTTTATATACTCGAAATGAAATAGAACTTGCTCGGGGAAATTTCAGGGTGAAAGGCGATACAGTCGATATTTTTCCCGCTTATGCTGATTTTATAGTACGTGTTGTTTTTTGGGGCGATGAGATTGACGAGATTTTTACCTTGGAACCTATTAATTTTCATGTCATTGATCATTTTGATTCTTATAAAATTTATCCAGCAAGTATATTTGTTACTACCAAGGAACGAATAGCTTCTGCCATTCAGTTTATTGAGCGAGATATGAATGCGCAAGTTGACTATTTTCGGTCGGTGGGTAAAAATTACGAAGCAAAACGTATTTACGAAAGAGTGAAATACGATTTGGAAATGATTAAAGAATTGGGCTATTGTTCGGGAATTGAGAATTATTCACGCTATTTTGATGGTCGTCTTCCGGGAACTCGACCTTTTTGCTTACTCGACTATTTCCCAAAGGATTACCTGATGGTAATTGATGAAAGTCACGTTACTCTTCCTCAAATTAGAGCCATGTTTGGCGGCGATGCTGCCCGCAAGGAAAATTTGGTGGAGTATGGTTTCCGTTTGCCATCAGCTAAAGACAACCGACCTTTAAAGTTTGAAGAATTTGAAACACTTAATCCACAGACCATTTACGTAAGTGCCACACCGGCCGATTATGAATTGGCAAAAAGTGAAGGAATTATCATCGATCAATTGATACGACCTACTGGTTTGTTGGATCCAATTATTGATGTTCGTCCAAGTTTAAATCAGATAGATGATTTATTGGAAGAAATTCAATTGCGAGTTGAGAAAGATGAACGTGTGCTGATAACTACCCTCACCAAACGTATGGCCGAAGAGCTTACCGATTATTTGGCCAAGATGAACGTGCGTTGTAATTATATCCATTCTGATGTTGATACTTTGGATAGAGTGATAATTATGGAAGATTTGCGAAGAGGAGTTTATGATGTGTTGGTGGGTGTCAATTTGTTGCGCGAAGGGCTTGATTTACCCGAAGTTTCGTTGGTGGCGATATTAGATGCTGATAAAGAAGGCTTTTTACGTTCGCACAGGTCGTTGACACAAACGGCAGGACGTGCAGCTCGAAACTTAAATGGACGAGTGATAATGTATGCCGATAAAATAACCGAAAGTATGTCGAAAACAATCAACGAAACCAATCGACGACGCGAAAAACAGTTGGCATACAACGAAGCTCACGGCATTACTCCAACTGCAATTACCAAAGGTGAACGGAATTCATTCAGTAAAGTAGAGCCAAATGCTTATGTTGAACCAGATACAAGTCGTAGTTTGGCTGCTGATCCTGTGGTACAATACATGAGCAAGCCAGCGCTTGAAAAAGCCATTGTAAAAGCCAAAAAAGCCATGCAAGATGCAGCTAAAAAGTTGGAATTCCTCGAAGCTGCACAATTACGTGATGAATTGATAAAATTGGAGAATATACTGAAAACCAAATAATAAACAGTTACTATTTATTAATTTACTATTTACGATTAAATAAGTTTTGCAAATCGATTATTGGTGTTTTGCGGAAATCCACGATAAATCGGGATGTTCCATTTGCGGTTTTCTGCGTATGTTGCGTTCTATCTTCTAAAACTCAGATGAAAAGTGAAATTTGATGTTTTTAAAATCGTTTTGAGCCATTTGTAGTACATAACCAGAATCGGCCAAGAAAACATCTCGACCTTCTTTATCGACCGCCATGTACTGTGCTTTTCTTTTTTTGAAATTATCTAGCTCAACCTTATCATCACTTTCTATCCAACAAGCTTTATGCAATGAAATGTTTTCCCAACGACATTGAGCACCATATTCGTGTAACAATCGGTATTGAATAACCTCAAATTGAAGTTGCCCAACTGTACCAATAATTTTACGATTATTGAATTGATTTACAAATAATTGAGCTACACCTTCGTCCATTAACTGATTAATTCCTTTGTCCAATTGTTTGGTTTTCATAGGGTCCGCATTCTCAATATACTTGAACATTTCAGGCGAAAAACTTGGAATTCCTTTGAAATGTAAGTTTTCGCCAGAAGTCAAAGTATCACCAATTTTAAAATTCCCTGTATCAGGTAAACCAACTATATCTCCTGCAAAAGCTTCATCAACTGTTTCTTTTTTCTGGGCCATAAAAGCAGTAGGAGCCGAAAAACGCATCATTTTAGCATGACGAACGTGTTTATAATTCACATTCCGTTCAAACCTACCAGAGCAAACTTTGATAAAAGCGATACAGCTGCGGTGGTTTGGATCCATATTGGCATGGATTTTAAACACAAAGCCTGAAAATGCCTCTTCGTAAGGATCTATTTCCCTCTCTTGAGCGTGAATAGGACGGGGAGAAGGAGCAGTTTCAACAAAACAATCGAGTAATTCCTTCACGCCGAAAGTATTTAAAGCACTACCAAAAAACACAGGAGCAAGTTCGCCAGCCAAGTATTTATCGACATCAAATTTAGAATAAACTCCGTTGATTAATTCCATATCCTCTCGAAGTTTGGCTGCATCGGCATTTCCCACCAATTCATCCAACACGGAGCTTTCAATTCCTTTTATTTCTATCGATTCACTAATTGTCTGTTTATTAGGTGTATAAAGTTCTAAATTTTCTTTGTAGATATTGTAGACTCCTTTGAATGAAAATCCTTGATTGATAGGCCAACTCAAAGGACGAACATGGATGCCAAGTTCTGCTTCAAGTTCATCGAGCAAGTCAAACGGATCTTTACCTTCGCGATCCATTTTATTCACAAAAATCATAACGGGTGTTTTACGCATCCTACACACATCCATCAGTTTACGTGTTTGCGCTTCCACACCCTTGGCAGTATCTACTACAATAATTACACTGTCAACTGCGGTAAGTGTGCGATAAGTATCTTCGGCAAAGTCTTGGTGACCAGGCGTATCGAGGATATTTATTTTATAATTGCGATATTCAAAACCCATTACCGAAGTGGCAACCGAAATACCACGTTGTTTCTCAATTTCCATCCAGTCGGAAGTCGCAGTTTTTTTGATTTTATTCGATTTTACTGCTCCGGCCACATGAATTGCACCTCCAAAAAGTAATAACTTCTCCGTTAATGTTGTTTTTCCAGCATCTGGATGGCTAATAATTGCAAATGTACGGCGGCGTTGTATCTCGGTAACTAATGACATATATTTTACTTGAAAAATTTAGGGTGCAAAAGTACTGAAAATTAAGGAAAGAGCAAAACGAAGTTGAAGGCAAAATATGAAGCAAGAAAAACAAAATTTATTGATTCACTAGCTCTCTTAAAGTATTTACAAAATCGAGAACTTCATTTTCACTGGTATCAAAGGAACACATCCATCTTAATTCAGCAGTTTGCTCATTCCAAACATAAAATCTGTATTTCTGTTGCAGCGGTTCTATCACCTGCCGCGGTATGATTACAAAAACTCCATTGGCATCTACTGATTGAGTTATCGTTACGCCCTCAATTTTTTGTACTTCGGCAGCAAGGAGTTGAGCCATTTGATTGGCATGGGTGGCCATTTGCTTCCATAATTCATTGGTTAATAAAGCAATGAATTGTGCAGCAATAAAGCGATTTTTGGAGAATAACTGAGCAGTTTGTTTTTGGTAATAAGGTGCATTTGCTTTCAATTCTTCATTGAAAATTAATACAGCTTCACCTATCATCATTCCGTTTTTTGTCCCTCCAAAACTCATAATGTCAACACCACAATCTACGGTGGCTTCCTTCAGACTTACGCCTAAACTGGCTACAGCATTGGATATACGTGCACCGTCCAAATGTACATAAAGTCCATTTTGATGAGCAAAGTCACAAAGCGATTTCAATTCGGCGATACTGTAAACAGTTCCTAATTCAGTACTTTGACTAATCGAAATAGTTTTGGGCTGCGTATTATGTACATTGCCAATTCTCGAAAGGAAAGGCTGAATCAGTTCTGGCGTAAACTTCCCATTTGGAGTTTTAATCGTAATCAGCGAACTGCCTATATTTTGTGTAGGTGCGCCACATTCGTCAGCATTGATATGTGCTGTTTCAGCACAAATAATGGCTTGAAAGGGTAAGGTACAACATTTCAAACTGATAATATTGGCACCCGTTCCGTTAAAAGAGTAAAGAACTTTCACTTTCCCAAACAATTGTTCAAAAATCTGGTCAGCTTTTGAAGTGAAATTATCATCGCCGTAAGATATTTCGTGATGGAAATTGGCTTCTTGGATTGACTGTAAAATTTCAGGATGTATACCAGAGTAATTGTCACTTGCAAAACTTTTCATTGATGCTTATTTTGTGTTGAATGTTTGGACTTGGAATGTGTAATTAACAAATTAAGTCGAACTTCTACTCACCAAAAATATGCTAAGTCAACAGACTTTGAACAAGATTTCTGATTGTAAATTCGACTTAAATTTAAAAGTTTTTTTGTGTAAAGACGCTAAAATTTGAATTTATCAAAGAAACTTTTTGATTTTCCTTCTTCTTTATCTTCTTCTTTTCCTTCGCCTGTGCCTATCTCTTCTTCTTTACCCTTTTCAGCTGTATAAGTCTCGCGTTGAGGAGCCTCGCCTTGTTCACGTTTGATAAAGCTTACGACATCCTCAAGACCTTCAATAAATTTATCGAAATCTTCTTTATACAGAAAAATTTTATGTTTTTCGTAGGTAACTTGAGCGTCTTCGTCATAGCCAGTTATCTTTTTCTTGCTCTCAGTTATAGCTAAAAATAAATCTTCATTCCGACTTTTTTTTACATCTAAATAATAGATTCTTTTACCGGCTTTGATAGCCTTTGAATAAATAATTTCGTTTTCTCTCTTCTCAATTTCAAATTTCTTTTTCTCTACTTCCATGACCTTGATTATTTTTCTATACAAATTGAATTATCATCTCATTAAATATGAAAGGTAATAGATGCAAATACTATTGCCTCAGCCTTAGCCTTTGCCTAATTATTTTCAGTCCCCAAATTTCAGTATTTTTTTTCAATATATCAAACTTAGTTAGCCTTTTTTACATTTTATCGTTAAAAAATATCTTTTCTCAACTTGTTCCTCTCTATGAAGCAACTGTTTTAGGCTTTTTAGTAAAATATTCATTTCAAATAAAATAAAAAGATGTACCTTTGCCAAAAATTTTGAAAAGCGTTCTAAGTATTTTTTATGATTAATCGAGTATTATTACGAATTAAGATAATTCAAATCTTATATTCATTTTACAAAGGCGATGGTAATTCGATTCCAGCTGCCGAAAAGGAGTTATTTTTCAGTATTGAAAGAACTTACGATTTGTATTATCATTTGTTGTTGTTGTCGGTAGAAATTACTCAATATGCTGCAAGTCGTATCGATAATAAACGTAACAAACTCCGTCCTACCGAAGAAGATTTAAACCCCAACACACGTTTTATTGATAATAAGTTCGTTCAGCAATTGAACCAAAATGTTCAATTCAATGACTACCTGAGCAAACAGAAATTATCTTGGGTAAATCATCCCGATATTATCAAAGAATTGTACGAGGTGCTGATTCAAACTGATTTCTTTGTTGAGTATATGAATGCCGAAACATCTAGTTATGAGGCAGACAAAGATATTTGGAGGAAGATTTATAAGAAAATTGTTCTTCAAAATGAAGAGTTGGATAGTTCTATCGAAGATCAAAGTATTTATTGGGTAGATGATATCGAGATTGTATTGAGCTTCGTAATTAAAACTATCAAACGTTTTAATGAGGGAAATGCTGAAAATCAAGAGCTTTTACCTATGTTCAGGGACGATGAAGATGCGGAATTTGCTCGTAAATTATTACGTTCAGTACTGACAAACGGTGAAAAATATCGTACTTTGATTGATGAAAATACCAAAAACTGGGAGATTGATCGCATAGCTTACATGGATATTTTGATTATGCAGGTAGCTTTGGCCGAATTAATGGATTTTCCAACAATTCCTATCAATGTTACACTGAACGAATATATCGAGATTGCCAAGAATTACAGTACTGAACGAAGCGGAACTTTTATTAATGGCGTATTGGATAATATCGTAGGTATTCTCAAAAAAGAAAATAAATTGATTAAGGTCATGGTTTTTAAGGACTAATAGCCTAATAAAAAATAATTTTATTACATTATTTCATAAGTACTTGACTATATTGTAGAGAATTTGCATTATATTTTCTATATTTGCAATCAGAATATAAACATTTAATAAACAAATAATATGACATTACTTAGTATTATATTGCAAGCTCCTGCTGCTGCGGGTGGAGCAAGCAGTTATTCCGGAATTTTGATGATGGTTTTGATTTTTGTGGTTTTCTATTTTTTTATGATTCGTCCACAATCGAAACGTCAAAAAGAAATTAAAAAACAACGTGAGGCTATGAAAGCCGGCGATAGAGTTGTAACATCAGGTGGCATTTACGGTAGAGTAAAAGAAATCAAAGATACAACTGTAACAGTCGAAATAGCTGAAAACGTGCGTATTAAAATTGATAAAAATTCAGTTTTTGCAACAGTAGAAGATATTCAATCCCCAGCAAAATAATTTTGAAAAATGGCTGACAACAGTTTCGTTCGATTAGTCCATTATTACTATTTAAAGCTTAAATCATTCTTTTTTTCAAAGGATGTTTTGAGCTTTTTGCTGTTTCTCGTCTTAGCATCAGCCTTTTGGTTTGTAAATGCATTAGATAAGGAACGCGAAACAGAAATCATAGTTTCTGTTCATTTTGAGGGTGTTCCACAAAATATTGCCATTACCAATAAAATTCAGTCCATAAAAATCAAGATCAAAGATCAGGGTCTAAATCTGTTTACTTACTCTCGCCGCAATTATAGTTCAATTACTTTCGATTTAGGTCGTGTGTTTTATGAAAAAGGAAAAATTAGTATTTCGCCCGATCAAATTAGGGGCAAAATTGCTCGATTCCTTTTGCCTTCAACTTCCATTCTCGGAATAATGCCGGATTCGCTCATTTTGCAATACGAAAGACTCAGTACCAAGACTTTACCCATAGAGTTTGATGCCCAAATTGAATTAAGTCATCAATATGTTTTGAGTGAAGATATACATATTTCTCCCTCAGAGATTACTGTTTTCGGTCCGAAATCGGTACTTGATAAATTAGAAACTATTAAAACTGAAGTTGTAGAACTGAAAAAATTAAGTGATACGACATATATCAACACTAAGTTACTCCCAATTAAGTCAGTGAATTTTGCTTCGAATGAAGTTAAAGTCGGTATTTTTGTAGAAATGTTTACGGAGAAAAGCATTCAATTGCCCGTAACTATTCAAAACTGTCCAGAGAAAATCGTTATTAGAACATTTCCACCCATTGTTAATGTTACATTTAACGTAGGAATGAGTCATTTTAATGCTATTAATTCCGATGATTTAAGCGTGGTATTGGATTATAATGAAATTGAACATAATCAAAGTAGTAAACAAACGCTCAAACTTGTAAACACAAAATCCTTCATTTCTAATGTAAAAGTTGAACCTGAGGAAGTTGAGTATATTATTGAGATGAAAAAAAAATAAATCAGTAACTACACAATGAATAAAATTCAAATGGTTGATCTTCGTAGCCAATACGAAGTAATAAAAGAGGAAGTAAATCAGGGAATTCAGGAAGTGTTGGATAACACGACTTTCATAAAAGGTGGTAAAGTGACTGATTTTCAATACAATTTGGAACAATATCTGAATGTGAAGCATGTAATTCCTGTTGCCAATGGAACCGATGCCCTTCAAATAGCTTTGATGGCCTTGGGACTAAAACCTGGCGATGAAGTAATTACTCCAACTTTTACTTTTATTGCTACTGCCGAAGTGGTGGCTTTACTTGGCTTAACTCCTGTGTTGGTCGATGTCGATTTCGATACTTTTAATATTTCAATACCAGCACTCAAAAAAGCAATCACACCCAACACGAAAGCCATTGTTCCCGTTCATTTATTTGGACAAAATGCTGATATGGAGCAAATTCTGAAAATCGCAAAAGAACATAATCTATTTGTGGTGGAAGATGCTTGCCAGTCAATTGGCTCCGAATATACTTTTTCTGATGGACAAAAAGTTCAATCGGGTTGTATGGGCGATATCGGTTGTACCTCATTTTTTCCCTCTAAAAACTTAGGTTGTTATGGCGATGGGGGAGCCATTTTTACAAATAATGATGACTTGGCAGATCGCATTCGAGCTACTGCCAATCATGGTATGGTAGTACGGTATTATCACGATTATGTGGGTGTGAATTCCCGTTTGGATAGTATTCAGGCCGCTGTTTTATTGGTGAAATTAAAGAGTTTAAATCAATATACTGCTAACCGTCAACAGGCAGCAGCATTTTATGATCGAGCATTTTCTGGTTGCGAAAAGCTTACTATACCCGCGAGAGTCACAAATTCCACCCATGTTTTTCATCAATATACCTTGAAATTGAAAAATGTAGACCGCAAAGCATTAATTTCATTCTTGGAAACCAAGGAAATTCCCGCTATGGTTTACTATCCGGTATCCTTACATTTACAAAAAGCATATCAAAGTAATCGTTACCAGCAGGGAGATTTTCCAGTAGCAGAACAGCTTTCTGAATGTGTAGTTTCGCTGCCAATGCACACTGAATTGTCTGAGGAACAGCTACATTATATTTGTGATCATGTACTTGCTTTTGTCAATAAACAGTAATCGATATCAATAGTATGGATAAATTTATAGCTCACGAATCTGCGGTTATAGACTCTGATTGCAAAATTGGAAATGGAACTCGCATCTGGCATTTTTCACATATTATGTCTGGTTGTAGCATTGGCGAAAATTGCAATATTGGACAAAATGTGGTAATCTCGCCAGCAGTAATTATTGGTAACAATGTGAAAATTCAGAACAATGTCTCGGTATATACGGGGGTTGTGTGTGAGGATGACGTTTTTTTAGGTCCTTCTATGGTATTTACCAATGTTATAAATCCTCGCAGCCACGTAAATCGAAAAAGCGAATTTGCAGAAACTATTGTTCGACGAGGTGCATCGATTGGAGCCAATGCAACCATAGTTTGTGGCATCGAAATTGGTCAATATGCTCTGATTGGTGCGGGCACTGTTGTTACCAAATCAATTAAGGATTTTGAATTGGTTGTTGGCAATCCAGCTCGACAAACTGGTTGGGTAAGCGAAAACGGACACAAATTACATTTCGACAATGCTGATTTGGCTGTCTGTCCTGAAACTAATCAACAATACAAATTAACAGATTCAGAAGTAGTTAGAATCTTTTGAAGTATTAGAAAATTACGTTGTAATTTTCTAATAAGATATTAATTATCTAGTTCTATTTATAATTATTTTGATT
>JBBSCW010000040.1:0-15698 GCA_038249855.1 Bacteroidales bacterium | reverse complement strand
GTCATGGCATTTGAATGATAAATCTGTTGCATATTATTTTTATTTTAGTAGAACAAAAATAATCAACTTTTTTGTCATTTCCTCTTCCGAGTTCCGTTCGGACTACGTCCTTACTACACTCGGAAGAGGAAGAATGCTATCCATAACGTTATGAAACTTTACAACTAATAACTTAGTATGTCGCTATCCAAATGCCACAAAAATATATTTTATTTGTGGTGACAGTGAATCACAGTCAATGGTTTCGGACATGCAAGAGTTTTACAATTACACAATTGCTAAGGGCATTCCTGCTGAATCGATGAAATACGAAGTAGTAACTGGTGGAAACCACAACGAAGCTTCATGGAGTAAACAAATTGGTCGTGTCTATGATTTCTTATTTGAATAATGACAACAGTTTGTCATTTCTTGTTCCAAAATTAAAAAAACGGATAAATGGTAGTGAACCACTCGTACCTTTTTTGTTTTTAGAATCGATATTCAATTCTTAATAATACACTTCTTGGTTGTAATCTATATTCAGTTTTTGAAATACTGATGTCAGTTATCGAATAGTTTAAGAATGACACCGTGTTAAATAAATTATTTGCAGACAGCGACATTGTTAGTTTATTTTCTAATATTTTATATCTTGCCTCTACATCTGAAAAATAATAGCTGTTATTTCCGTTTGTTTTATTTTGGTAGTTATATATCTCATTTTTTGAAATAAGGTTGAAATAAAAATTATTGATTTTGTTTTTTTCAATGTCATTATACTTATAGCTTATTTGAATTTCTACATTTCTATCTGATTGAGATATTAATCGTGATTCAAAACCTTCTATTTCCCTTCTTTGAATAATAGAATAAGTATCTCTCGTAAGTGTTTTGATCTTTCTACTTACTATTAGTATTTCATTTTGAAAATTTGCTCCAAATAGTCTTTAAAAGGCCTGATACAAGTATAAAACCAATCCCCACAACGAGTCGATAATCTTTGAAAATACTATTTGAAACTAAATTTGTCAATCCAATTATCAAAATAATTAAACACAAAATCCAAATTAAAACTAAAATAATCAATACAATATTTCTCATATATTTATAATTCTTTAGTTTGTTTCAAGTAATTAGAAACGATGTTTCTAATTACTGAAACAATAATGATAATTTAAGTCTTTCGATTTTTTATAGCACATCCAATAGAAATTGCAGCTGCAGTTTGCCATATAAAAGCTGTTTCAATGAATAACGCAACTGATACCCAGCCATGATTAGAATAAGCATCGCTAATACAATTGGCAACAGCTTGACCATTTATTCTTTGAATAGGCAAAATTGATGTTGGATAAATATTTGGCACTTTATTAATAGCATCATAACCAATTATATATTGATCATTTTTATAGTTAATAAGCAACGTTTGTAATGGTTCCAAGTTTGAACTATAGTAAGTAACTTTTGCTGTAGAATCTGAAATTGTCTCAGATTTAACAATTAAACTATTCACAATTGAGTCGTTAGATTGATAATATGCCATACCAGTATAAGAATTGTATTTATTACTTGTTGAGGGTGCCAGAATTACACTACCATCAACGCCATCATGTGTGGCAATTACTAAATTATTCAAATCAAATTTTAAGGTATCTACTACTTGATTTGCTTTTATCAATTGTCTATTTGTGGAACTACCGTTTTCATTATTTATATAACTATTAGCAATCTTTGATTTAACCGTTACAATATTTGTTACCTGCCTGAAATGTAATGGTCCATTATCATAATTTGTTTTTACTAACGAAACTAATTCATTTTTGGCACAAGACATCATTAACAAAGAAATCGTGATTACAGAAATAATTTTAATTTTTTTCATTTTATTTTTGTTTCATATTTTCCTACTCATAAAGCCTTTCAGATACGCTCTTTTTTTTACACAACCTACCTACATTTTAGTATATAGGATATGCCAACAATGCTGTATTTAATATCAGGGATGTTGAACTTCAAATTAATTTGTACCTTTGCGGCGCCTTCTTGTACAGTTAGTGAATAATCAAGTTACTTGGTTTAAAAAGCTGCAAACTTTTCATTAGCCTTGCAAGAAGGTTTTTCTTTTTTTTTGTAAAGGAGGCGAACCTTTACTCAAAACTGAACATTATACGACCAAAAGTTATAATAAATAGACTTTGAACGTTTATTTTAAATTTTTATGTGTAATTGAAATATTAGAATAAAGAATCTATATTTTTTTTCATTATACTACCTGCGTAAAAATAATAATTTTCTATATTCACATTTCCACTATGCAAAAATAACAATTCCTATTATTTTTAGCAAAATTAAGGAGAAAAATATTTAGGACAAGGCGTTTTCTAAACAACTGTTTATCAGATACTTAATTTTCAAAAAAAAAAAATTATTAGGACAAATGATTTTTTAGTATGAAAAATGTACTTTTAATTGACTGTTTTCAGCATTGGTATGCAGGAATTATCATTATTTCTTATGTTAAGTATGATATTTCCTTGTGCCGAATTACACTTACTCAATCTTTACTTTAAATCAAATTAAACAAGAGACAAGCAGTTTTCCAACTGCTTGAATAATAGCTCATCAAGTGATTCCCCAACCGATTGACTTCTACTCAATCAATATTAAAAAAAAACGGATAACCCTGCATATAGGATTATCCGTTTTTTGAAATATGTTATTTTGAATTAGAAGCGTTTTTTGTAACCGCTTGATTTGCGATCACTACTTCCACTGCTTGCTGTCGAAGAACGACGGCTGCTGCTACTTCTATCATCAGTGCTGCGTTCGCGACTTCTCCAAGGCTTATCGCCATTTCCTGAATTGGAAGATGATGATGAAGAAGAAGATGATCTTGATCCTCTATCACTATCACGATAGCCACCTGAGCGAGATTCGCTTGAATTGGTACGTGAACGATATTCTGGTTTGCGACTTCCGCCACCTTCGAAGGTTTTACTACCTTTGGCTTCCGAAACTTCAAATTCAGCTTCACCAGCAAAAGATGTCATTACTTTGTCTGCCTGATCAGCAAAAACATCGAAGAATGTAAATTTATTAGTTACTTCAATAGCACCAATACTGATTGATTTATCGCCAGTTACATCATTTATAATGCCTAAAAATCTTTTTGGATCAATACCTTCACGTTCCCCAACATTGATTTTCAATCGGATACGACCTCCTGTTTTTGGACCACGTTCGTTATATTCGCCACGTTCGCCCCTTTCTGATCTACCGCCTCTTTCTCCGCGTTCGCCACGTTCTCTTGATGGTTCATGATAATTCAAATCTTCGGCATCCTGATAATATTCAAGGAAACGATTAAATTCTAACGAAACAAATCTTTTGATGATTTCTTCTTTGCTCAATCCATCCAATTGTTTCATGATTTGTGGAATGTAAGGAAGAATTTGTTCCTCGTTCACTTCCACGTTTTGCATTTTGTCTATCATGTAAAACAACTGTTTCTTGCAAACTTCCAAACCATTAGGAATTTGTTGTTGCTCAAAGGTTTTTCTGAGCATGCGCTCAATATCTTTGATCTTAAATTTCTCCTTTGAATGGATAATTGAAACAGCTACACCTTTTTTGTTAGCACGTCCGGTACGACCACTACGGTGTGTGTATATTTCAACATCGTCAGGTAAATTATAATTGATTACGTGTGTCAAGTCGCTTACATCCAACCCACGGGCTGCAACATCAGTCGCCACCAAAAGCTGGATATTACGGATGCGGAATTTTTGCATTACCGTATCGCGTTGTGCTTGTGAAAGGTCTCCATGTAACGCATCAGCATTATAACCGTCGTTCATCAATTTGTCTGCTACTTCCTTAGTTTCTTGACGAGTACGACAAAAAACAATACCATAAACATCAGGATTCAAATCCACGATACGTTTAAGCACCATGTAGCGTTGACGAGCCTGTGAAACATAATAGATATGTTCAACATTTTCAGCGCCAGAGTTTTTTGTTCCAACTGTTATTTCCTCAAAATTTTTCATGTAGCGTTTGGCTATATTAGAAATTTCTTTAGGCATAGTAGCTGAGAAAAGCATGGTACGACGAGTGTCGGGAGTGCGTTGTAGGATAGTTTCAATATCTTCTTTGAATCCCATGTTCAGCATTTCATCTGCTTCATCGAGCACTAAGAAGTCAATTGAACCCAATTCAATTTTGCCACGTTCAATCAAGTCGATCAATCGACCTGGAGTAGCAACTATTATTTGTGGAGGAGTATCAAGTTGTTTGAGTTGAATGCGAATGTCTTCGCCGCCATATACCGGAACAATTTTCATTCCGCGCATATTTTTTGAATATCCTTTGATATCGTTCGCTATTTGAATACATAGTTCACGAGTTGGAGCAAGCACTAAAGCCTGCACTTGCTTACGCGATGCATCAATCATGTGTAATACTGGCAAGCCAAAAGCTGCAGTTTTACCGGTTCCAGTCTGAGCCAATGCCACTAAATCGGCAGTTTGCTCCAACATGAAAGGGATGGTTTTTTCCTGTACGGGCATAGGTTGCACGTACCCAAGTTCTTCGATGGCCGATAATATATCGTCCTTCAAATTAAGTTCTTTGAATGTCATTTTGATGTTTTTAGTACACGTCTTTGAGTATTAATCCGGCGATAATTTCATTCGTTAATGAAAACGTGTACCATCGTGGTAAGCATACTGCTAATTTAAAGCAGTGAGATTCGGACATTTACTCACAACGTATAGTTGTTTTAAATTCGGGTGCAAAGGTAATATAATTATTTGGTTTATACATTATGGAATTGAAAGTTTTTTATTTAGTAGCCCCCTAACCCACTAAAGGGGAATAAGACGTAGTATTTTTTTAAAAGAGTTTGGAATTTAAAAGTTAGGGATTTGGAATTTGAAAGAGTTGTAAAATAATGGTTAATAATGATTAATATATTGAACTGTTGACACATTAGCACTTAAATTGTAAATAGTAAATGTTTAAATCGTCAATTCTTCTCAGCCTTTGCCTCATTTGCAATTTAAAACCACAAGGCCCTTGTCCAGTACTTAATATTGGCACATTAAATTATTGGCACATTAGCATATTGTTTTATTTCTCTTTTACTAATTTTGCCTCTGCCTTTGCCTCTGCCTTATTTACTTCCGTTTCCTTTGTCAACTATTTTCTATTACAGAAATTTTTCACTAATTTTGCAACTGAATTTTGAAAAATTCATAACGTTGAATATCAAACAATTATAAAAATATATTTTATGAAACAAATGTCGAAAAGCCCTTTGCAGATTGCTCGGGCAAGCTACAACCCTAAACTTCCAGCTACTTTACACGGAAATGTTGCGATTAAAGAAGGTGCTGCAACAACTTCTGTTTCCGATCAAGAAGACATAAAAAATCTATTCCCAAATACTTATGGAATGCCTATTCTTACTTTGGAAAAAGCTGAGAAAAAGGAAAATCCAGTGGTTGGCGTTGGAGTTATCCTTTCGGGTGGACAAGCTCCAGGCGGACATAATGTTATTTCTGGTCTATACGATGGCTTAAAAGCATTGAACCCCAACAATAAACTATACGGTTTTTTGGGCGGTCCAAGTGGCTTAGTTGATCATGAATATATAGAACTTACGGATGAAATAGTAGATGAATATCGGAATACAGGTGGTTTTGACATCATTGGTTCCGGTAGAACAAAATTAGAAGAAGAAGCACAATACGACAAAGGTGCTGAAATCTGTAAGAAATTAGGAATCAATGCCATTGTAGTTATTGGTGGCGATGACTCTAACACAAATGCCTGTGTGCTTGCAGAGTATTATTCTCAAAAAAATACTGGAATTCAAGTAATTGGCTGTCCGAAAACCATCGATGGCGATTTGAAAAACGAAATGATAGAAACATCATTTGGTTTCGATACAGCTTGTAAAGTGTATTCTGAATTAATTGGAAATATTCAACGCGATGCTAATTCTGCAAAAAAATACTGGCACTTCATACGTTTAATGGGACGTTCCGCATCACATATTACTTTGGAATGCGCTTTGCAAAGTCATCCCAATATGTGTATTGTCTCAGAAGAGATTGAAGCTAAAAACCAGACATTAAAAGATGTTGTAGAAGATATTGTAAAAGTAATCGTACACCGTGCTAGTTTTGGTCTGAATTTCGGAACAATTCTTATTCCTGAGGGTTTAATTGAATTTATTCCTGCCATGAAAAAACTGATTGCTGAATTAAATGATTTGTTGGCACACAACGATGATTTTGTTGCATTGGAAACCGACGAAGAAAAACGCCAATATGTAAAAGGAATGATGAGTCACGAAAGTAGTGAAGTTTACCGTGACCTACCCAAAGGCATTGCCCGTCAGTTAACTTTGGATCGTGATCCACACGGCAATGTGCAGGTATCACTTATTGAAACTGAGAAACTATTGATTGAAATGGTTGCCAAACGTTTAGCACATCTGAAAGCTGAAGGAAAGTATAAAGGCAAATTCTCAGCAATCAACCATTTCTTTGGTTACGAAGGTCGCTGTGCAATTCCTTCAAATTTCGATGCTGACTACACCTATTCATTGGGTTACACAGCTTCGGTTTTAATTTCGGAAGGCAAAACTGGTTATATGTCATCGGTTCGCAATCTTACAGCTCCTTCTACCGAGTGGATAGCTGGGGGAGTTCCAATTACCATGATGATGAATATGGAAAAACGCCATGGAAAAATGAAACCTGTAATTCAAAAGGCTTTGGTTCAATTAGATGGTGCACCATTCAAATTCTTCGCAGAACATCGCGAAAATTGGGCTGACGAAAAATCGAGCTATATCTATCCAGGACCGATACAATATTACGGACCAACCGAAGTATGCGATTTGCCAACTATAACATTACATTTAGAAAAAAAATAGTTATGTCGCGTGTTTTTCAAAACACCTAAATTAGTTTTTGAAAAAAATGCAACAAATTAGAACGATTGGGTTGTTTTTCAGTTTTATTCTGAGAAATAATTCAATCGTTCTTTTTTTATAAATAAGTATATTGCATCAACTAATAAACTTTATTATATTTTTCACTACTTTTGCAACTGCAAAAAATTGAATCACCATGTATAACGAAGGATTACCAAATCATCATGTATATAGCTCAAATGTAATTGATTTTGTTACAGTTGCCGCCGAAATATGCTTATTTTTGGAACGGGCCACTGAGGAATCTCGAAACGAATTTATCATTAAATCGTTGAAATTATTGCCCTTGTTGTATCTTAAAACTGCCGTTCAGGAACTACCAGAGCCAGCATTTGATGATACTCCCGAGAAATTTGTTAGCGAAGAGGATTATTTATTTATCAAAGAACAAATAGAGCAATTTTTAGGAGCTGACGACACCTATCTTGAAGTTTTTCATCCAGATATGGCATTGAGTGACACACCAATAGCTGCATTTATTTCCGAAAATCTTGCCGATGTTTACCAAGAATTAAAAGATTTTGCAGCCAATTATCAAACCATGGACGTCGATATTATGAACGATGCACTTTTGGCATGTTTACAGGCTTTTGGTGAACATTGGGGACAAAAAGTTTTGAACTCTACGCGTGCACTTCATGCCATACGGTATAGCGACAATTTTGATAAAGAGGAGGATGAAACTAGCAATACAAGCAAGATTAATCGGAATACTTTCCTCAATTTTCTGCAAGATGATGATGAAGAAGACGGGCTCGAAACCTTATTATAGTCAGCTAATCTATTCAATTACAATTAACTAAATCCATTCAAAAATGGAATTCTGTATTTCAATCCATGTTTAAACCAAAAGTTACAAAGGAAGAGGTCAATCAATTGCCGTTAATGTCATTCGCAGGAAAAATTACGGTTGTCGACAATTTGGAAATCGTTCCCCTTGCCATTCAGGAACTTCGCAAAGCTGATATAGTAGGTATCGACACCGAAACAAAACCCGCTTTCGCCCGAGGAACTCATCACAAAGTATCCTTGGTGCAAATTTCAACTGAGGATCATTGTTATCTTTTCCGATTAAATAAAATAGACTTTCCAGAAGAATTAGCTGAATTTTTAGCTGACGAAAATATAAAAAAAATTGGTTTAGCTTTGCGTGACGATTTCAATGGTCTGATAAAGCAAAGGCATTTTAAACCCGACAATTTCATTGATTTACAATCTATTGTAAAGGGTTATGGTATTCTGGAATTAGGATTGCAAAAAATGTTTGCAATTATTTTCCATGGAAAAATCTCCAAATCGCAACGACTCACCAACTGGGAAAACAATGAGCTGACAGAATCGCAAATGATATATGCAGCCACCGATGCTTGGGCAAGCCTATTGATTTACTTAGAATTGAAGAAAAATAAGAAAATCACGAAAAAACAATTAGACCAATTGTTAGCCGACGAAGCGATGGAAAGAGCAGCCATTTATGAAGCTCGAAACACACAAGTAGTCTGACACTTTTCACATTAAACACCAACCGCATTCACCTGCTTAGAGAGGACAACCCATATGATAACAGTAGTTTTAAAACCGAAAAAAGAAGAGAGCCTACAACGATTTCATCCTTGGGTGTTTTCAGGAGCCATTAATCATATCAAAGGAGAGCCGATTGAAGGCGAATTAGTGCGGGTAATTGATTCCAACAAAAATTTCCTGGCTTACGGACATTATCAGATTGGCAGTATTGCAGTGCGGGTGGTAAGTTTCGATGATATAGATATTGACGATAATTTTTGGAAAAGTAAGATTGAAAAAGCCTATGAAATGCGGGTTTCACTCGGATTGGTTTCCGAAGGGATAAATGATACCTACCGATTAATACATGGTGAGGGCGACTCAATGCCGGGACTTATTGTTGATGTATACAAAGACACGGCTGTGGTTCAGGCTCATTCGGTGGGGATGCACAGTATTCGCCATATCATTGCCAATGCTATCGTTACAACCGTTCCTAGTGTGGAAAACGTATACTATAAATCGGAAAATACGCTGCCATTTAAGGCTGATATTAACCCCGAAGATGGATATTTGATAGGGAAGGATAATGAGAATTATTTAGGTATCGAAAATGGCTTAACATTTACTATGGATTGGTTGCGAGGACAGAAAACAGGTTTTTTTGTGGATCAACGTGACAATCGAACTTTACTCGAACGCTATTCCGAAGGGAAAAAAGTATTGAATATGTTTTGTTATACTGGTGGATTTTCGGTTTATGCTTTGCGGGGAGGGGCTACATTGGTTCATTCTGTGGATAGCTCGGCCAAAGCCATAGAACTCACAGAACGCAATGTTCAGCTTAACTTCCCAAATGATTCTAGGCACGTTTCCTATGATGAAGATGCATTCAAGTACCTGAATAATTTATCGAATTTAGATTTACAGTATGATGTAATTGTTCTGGATCCTCCGGCATTTGCCAAACACAGAGATGCGTTGCGCAACGCACTAAAAGGTTATAAACGACTGAACGCCAGGGCCATCGAACAGATTAAACCTGGCGGAATCATATTCACATTCTCATGTTCGCAAGTAGTTAGCAAAGAGCAGTTTAGATTAGCAGTTTTTAGTGCAGCAGCCGAAACTAAACGCAATGTCAGAATCCTGCATCAACTCACACAGTCGGCCGATCACCCTGTCAACATTTACCATCCCGAGGGCGAATATCTTAAAGGGTTGGTTCTTTGGGTAGAATAGTATGGTTCAACGATGAATAGTGTAGGAGGATAAAACCGCTATTATAATCTATCAAGAGTCTAAATACACAAAAATAATAAGGGAAAACTTGTTGGAAATCCTTTTGCTACTAAGTGTTTTAATATAAAAGAAGGGTTTTTATATGCATAGCCCCTTAGTAGGGTTTTAATATAAAAGAAGGGTTTTTATATGCGTAGCCCCTTAGTAGGGTTTCAATATAAAAAGAAGGGTTTTTATATGCGTAGCCCCTTAGTAGGGTTTTAATATAAAAAGAAGGGTTTTTTATATGCGTAGCCCCTTAGTAGGGTTTCAATATAAAAAGAAGGGTTTTTTATATGCGTAGCCCCTTAGTAGGGTTTCAATATAAAATAAGCATTTTTAATTGCATTTAATCCCATAAATATTGTCAACCCCTTTCTTTTTATTTTTTACAGATTGTAAGGAAACACCTATAATATAATTCTATGAATAAAATATGCGTAGCCCCTTAGTAGCTATGAAATAATAATTAATCTCCCTTATTCCCTTATTATGAAAATCGAATACAATAATTTATACACACATTTTGTATTTACAACCATAAATCGATTGCCATTAATTACCGAACAACATCGGGAACGGATTGAAAAATACATAACAGGTCTTGTAAATCATAGAAATTGTAAAATGTACGCCATTTTTGCAAATCCTGAACATGTTCATTTCTTAATTTCACGTTCACCAAATGTGACTGAAGAATGGATTGCAACACAGGCAGCTGATTTGTCAGAACAGTTTATCAATGAAAATAAATTGTGTGTAGGTCAATTTCAGTGGCAACAATCTGGATCTGCATTTTCAGTGTCGAAAGGTGATGTGGATAAAGTTTGCAAATATATTTTAGGACAGAAGGAACATCATTATAAACAAACATTTGCAGAGGAATATGATTCATTTATGAAACATTATCAACAAACGTTAATAACTGATAAGTAAGGGAATAAGGGAGAGATTTCTCTATGTAATGGTGCTACTAAGTGTTTTAATATAAAAAGAAGGGTTTTTATATGCGTAGCCCCTTAGTAGCATCAGGACAACAAAACGACTTCCCTTATTCCTTATTTTTAATAAAAAATGTCAAATCCCATACAAAAATGGGTAGAAGAAAATAGTATAAACATTAATACCCGTAAAGCCGAGAAAATATATTAGATTATTAAACATCATAATACATTGATAATCTACATTTTAAAAGTTAATTTACAAGAATAATATATCGAAAAAAATATAATTTTGACCAAAAGATTTGTTTTTTAAAATTGTATCATTATATTTGCATTCCCAAATTATTTATAAACCAATAATTATTAAATGCCTATTGCCTAAAGATTACTCTGAAATCCCTAAATTTAGAAGTAATGAAAAATCTAATTCAAATGACCGACGATGAGTTGGTTAATTTGTTTGAAAAAGGTAATAGTAACGCATTTGAAATCCTACTGTCGAGATACCAATCCAAGGTTTATTCTTATATATATTTGATAGTGAGAAATAAAGAACTCACCGAAGATATATTTCAGGATACGTTTATAAAAGCTATTGCCACCATTCAACAAGGTAGATACATTGAGTCCGGAAAATTTCTGGGCTGGGTGAATCGTATTGCTCACAACTTGATTATCGATAATTTCCGACGCGTAAAAAACGAGAATACATTTTCGGCTGATGGTTTTGAATTCGATATAACGAATAATGCAAAATTATCTGAAAAAAGTATAGAGGATGTAATGTCTAACGAACAAGTACTCAACGATGTAGTTCGGCTGATTGATTATCTGCCTGAAACTCAGAGAGCGGTAGTACAGATGCGTTTTTTTGAAGATTTGAGCTTTAAAGAAATTGCCGAAAAGACTGACGTAAGCATCAATACTGCGTTGGGACGAATGCGATATGCAGTACTTAATATGCGGAAAATGGCACAAGAAAATGATGTATTATTAGCATTGAAATAAAGGAAATTCGAGTGAAAAATTTCTCTTAAATGAAGTAGAATTATTATTGTTTGGAAGTTCTTTCTAAAAAAACATATTCATAATATACTTTTTTGTATTCAATTGCGTTATTTATTATGAACTATAAAAAACGAGTAATTGCCTATGCAAAAAACTACTACTTCATTAAACAAAGTTGATTTGATAGAAATAAAGCTTACTTTAAAGAACTTGGACGAAATGAGACCTTCGGACCAAACAATTCAGAAAATAATGCGATTTGCCTCTAATTACAGAGCAATACAACTGAATCAAGATCAACATATCGATTTGATATTAAGCTAAAAATGAACTTCCAATTTCGATTGGAAGTTTTTTTTTCGAGTATTTAGTACTTAAATCTGAAACATTGCTCAAATTCCATTCAATTTTTGCTTAAATATGCGTACAATTGATGTTATATATCAAAAAAGTATTAAATTTGTGCTTTATAACATTGTTGTCAAACATATTTCTACATTAAAATCATGGCAAAGAAACCAATGTCTGAGTTAAAATCGATTGAAGAAGTATTAACTTTTTGGGACATCCTCACTCCGGATGAAAGACAATTTGTAAAAAACAACACCACAACTCATCATTACAAAAAGAATGAGATGATTCACTGTGAGGGAGAAACACCAACACAAATGATGATGTTGGTAGCCGGTAAAGTGAAAGTTTACAAAGATGGAGTTGGCAGCCGCACTCAAATAATACGGATGCTCAAACCCGGCGAACACTTCGGCTATCGAGCCATTATTGCCAACGAAACTTACAACACCAATGTAGCAGCGTTCGAGGCTTCAACGGTTTTCATGCTGAAAGCGGAGATTTTTATTGCCGTCTTGCGTAATAATAATGCTTTTTGCTTTCGCTTTCTCGAAGAAATTGCATCTGATTTAGGGGCCTCCGATGCTCGCACTGTAAATTTGACCCAAAAACACATTCGTGGTCGGTTGGCAGAAGCTCTTCTGCTGTTGAAAAAGAACTATGGGGTTGAGGAAGATGGTGTTACCATCAATATTTATCTATCGCGCGAAGACTTGGCAAACATATCAAACATGACAACTTCCAATGCCATCAGAACTCTGTCGAACTTTGTAAATGAACATGTTATAGCCATTGATGGTAGAATTCTTAAAATTATTGATGAGGAAAAATTGAGAAAAATCAGTAAAATGGGCTAAACAGCCTAAATAAATCTGGTTCAAAGAATTTCCCAATTGCAACCGAGATTATAAACTCTCCTCACAAAATTTAAAATCTCAATCTTCCATAATTTGAATATTTCATTCAAAGTTTTTCTTGTCTTTAACCGAGGTGAAATCGATACAAAAAAATATTCTAAAAATCCAACTCGATGAATATCAACCAAATAAACACCACATATATTTTAGCCCTGGATTTTCTTTTCGAAGCAAAATTAAAGAAAGCTTTTGAAAACATCAAACTCATGGTTGACGAACTTCAATTGGGAAATTTCAGGGATAAATATTTAGAACTAGAACAAAACTATCGGTATTTATTGAATTATTATGTAAATGGATACGAAGATCACGAGCGGAAAATTGTATACAACAAACTGATTAGCAGAGTTTTTATTCTGAGTTGCGATTTACGTGAGGAGCTACTTTTTCGGAATTCTACAAATTTTGAATATACCCAACAACGTTATTTTCCACACTCTAAACATTACATTTCCACGACTGAATTATTCATCTCCTTGCAGTATTGTAAGAGCCACACCGCCTTGATTGAAAAATTAGAGGATGCTCATGCGGCTGAAATAAACCGACTGCGGTCGAATTACGAAACAGCTTTGGTGGAGCTATTCAAAGTATACTGGCTGAATTCCAATTTGTCGGAAGTTGAGGTTTCTGTTTTCAATCAAATAATGCAGAATGAAAACTCGGAAAACATGGAGAAACAGATTATTATATCAGCCATAACATTGAATCTTTGGCGAAAATTCGATGAGAAAAAATTGATGATGCTTGTCGACTGCTGTCAATCCACCCAAGCTGAAATACAACAAAGGGCATTGGTTGGTCTATGCTTTATTCTCGCCCGTTACAATCGTGTTTTGAGCTATTTTCCAACTTTACGCAACAGATTGGTGTTGATGTCGGACAATAATCAGTTGGTTGAATATTTCAAAAACATCATTATTCAAATTATTGCAACCGTAGAAACAGACAAGATTACAAAAAAACTTCGCGAGGAAATTTTGCCTGAAATAATGAAAATAAGCCCTTTACTGAAAGACAAAATGGAAGCTGAAAACCTACTCAAATCGGACGAATGGGGTGAGGAAAATCCTGAATGGGCTGATTTTTTGGAAGACAGCGGCATTACGGATAAACTGCAAGAATTAACTGACCTACAAATGGAAGGTGCCGATGTGTTTATGAGTACATTTTCCCAACTGAAAAGTTTTCCATTTTTCAACGAAATTTCCAATTGGTTTCTGCCTTTCGACTCGCGTTATTCAGTAGTTAAGGATTTGTTTGTTAACGAGGACACTAGCATTCTCAATGCCTTTATTGGGAACAATGCCATGTGTAATTCCGATAAATACTCATTCTGTTTAAGCATATTACAAATGCCGGAGCAACAAAGAAATATGCTGAAAAAGTCGTTTAAAATGGAATCGGAGCAGTTGGAAGAAATGGGCAAGGATGAAGCATTGCTCAACCCTGGATTATATGCCAAGAACCTATCGAAACAGTATATTCAGGATTTATTCCGATTTTTCAAATTATTCCCGCAAAAACTCGATTTTGACGATATGTTTGGCTCTTCGCTCAAACTTCATAAAACTTTTCTGTTCGATTTACTCTCGGCCAACAGCGATTTGAAGAAGAATATTGCAGAATATTATTTTTCAAAAAACCATTATTTGCAAGCCATTGATTTATTTGAAGAAATAATATTAGAAGATGACAAGCCTAATGCACTCGTATTTCAGAAATTAGGTTATTCATATCAGCAGAGTTCCCAACTTCTAAAAGCATTGGACGCGTACCGTAAAGCCGATTTAATTCAGCTAGATCATTTGTGGACTATCCGTAAGATGGCACTATGTTACAGACTTTGTGGCGATTATGAGAAAGCACTGCAGTATTATCAACATGCCGATTTTATAAAACCCGATCAAGAATCAAATTTATTGCAAATTGCCAACTGCTTGGTTCAGCTGGGGAAGCACAAAGAGGCCTTGAAAATTTATTTCAAGTTAGATGCCGAAAAAAAGGAAAATAAAAAAGTTTGGAAAGCCATTTCTTGGTGTGCTTTTGTTACAGGCAATTTTGCTCAGGCAGGTTATTATTCTGAAAAACTAATTGAAAATGAACCTGATTTGCAGGACTTTATCAATGCTGGACACATAGAATGGTGCAAAGGAAAAACCACGGAGGCCTTGAATTATTATGTCAAAAGTCTGACATTTCTTCAAAATAATATGCAAGAATTTTACAGTATCATGTTGCAAGATAAAACTCATTTAATCGCAAACGGGATAGACGAAAATGATTTCCCGCTCCTACTCGATGAACTCAGTTACAAATTGGATTTATAAACGGAGTCCAAGTCCCCACTCGATAAATTCAGCTTTTTGCAGGTGCGTTTTTGGCTTGGGGATTGTTTGAAGTTCCAATCCGACAATTCCGTCTTGACGGGATGTTCGGAAAGTAGCATCCAACCGCTCAAAGCGGTTTGATGCATTTAAAATGAGAGTATAAAGATAATGATTTGTATAACAATATAATGAATCTTGAATTATATTTTACAGTCGCAAGCCAAGTCCCCACTCGATAAATTCAGCCTTTTGAAGATGCGTTTTTAGACCTAGCGAAATAAAAACATGAGGAGTAACAGCGTATTTTAAAGCAGCTCTGGTATAAAACCAACCATCTTCGTCATCAATATTATACTTGTAAATCAGCGGTTTATTT
>JBBSCW010000039.1:0-15850 GCA_038249855.1 Bacteroidales bacterium | reverse complement strand
GACGATTGATATTTGCAAGTCAATTTATCGAAAGCAATCTTATCATCGAACAATGCAACCCTTGTTACCCAGCGGATATCATCCGTTTTGCTCATCGTTTTTCTTTGGTTTTTCGAGCAAATGTACCAATAAATATCCAATACCAAGGAAAGTCAATATAATCCCCGCCAATATTGCTATAATATATTTCATAACGAGATAAAGCGATATTAAGCCTAATCCTATTGCCAACAAAATAATCCCATTTTTCAAATTCGAAGCTTTGCTAGTTTTCCTGGGTGTATCAAAAAAATGTTCTGGAATTGCTTGTCCCATTTCGAGTGATTTAAGATACAATGCGTGTTTACGTTCAGAATTGCTATTTCTGATTCTTCCAACAATCAATAAAACAATGATTGCAAATACGAAAGGAATCATCACAATCATCACAATTTCAGGTCCACTTAAAGGCATATCCATTTTGCCTCGCTCTTCGATTTCACGCTGTTGAACTTGTAGTTCATTCATTTTCAATTCCAGAATCTGATCCGCTGAAAGTTTAGAGAACATGATAGAATCTTTGCGTTGTTCCTGCATTACTTTGTTATTCTGGATAATTTCCTGTTTTAAACTATCTACGTCGATAGCTGCTCTAATGGGTTGAAATACTGTAAAAAGTACAATAATGAATGATAATAATCCAATTCGTTTCATAATAATTTTTCTTTTTGAGGTGAGTTTTAACATGTTTATCTATTAGACGGAATGAAACATAGTTTTGGATTTAGCTGAAGTGATTTTTTTTCTGAAATTAGCTCCCTAAATCCTATAAAGTGAACTTAAAGTTATGTCCTGTAATTGTTTGTCAGAATTTGCTATTTTCAATAGTATAACATAAAATTCTATATTCCCTGCTTTTCCTAATTCTACTTTACTAAAATAAAAGAAACAAATTCTATATTGACCCCCAAACCCCCAAATGGGGGCTTAAGAGTGAAATTAGAAGTCGATTTACGCAATTCAGATTTACACAAACTGCGTCTTAAAGCCCCCATTTGGGGGTTTGGGGGTCGAAATTTTAAATTGGTAAAGTATAACTAAAATAAATCCTTACATTTGCATTTCAACAGTAACACTTATCAATTGAAATAAATATACTTATAAAGGATATGCAGTCGAAAAATAAAGCCAACCAGGAATTAAGGAAAAGAGCACGAAGTTTTCGATATGCATGGCAGGGAATTATTGCCTCTTTTCGGAGTGAAGCAAATCTGAAAATTCATTTGATTATTGCTTCCTTAGTCATAATCTGTGGATTCCTGTTTCATATTTCCATTCAGGAATGGCTTATTTGTATCCTTTGTTTCGGGCTGGTGATTAGCATGGAATTAATGAATACAGTCGTCGAAACGCTTGTAGATTACATTTCTACCGAGGAGCATCCATTAGCAGGGAAAGCCAAAGATATAGCCGCAGGAGCGGTTTTGGTCAGTGCGGTTTTTGCTGCCCTTGCCGGATTAATTATTTTTGTACCCAAAGCTTGGATTTTGATTATGAATTGATAAATTTTGATTACCCATACTGTATGAAAAATCCTTTTCGAGAACTTTTAAACCTTATTTACCCAAATCTTTGCTTAATATGTGGTGAATCCTTGTTGAGGAGCGAGAAGCAAATTTGCTTATCGTGTATTCAGCAAATACCACGAACAAACTTTCATTTGCTGGTTGACAATCCCGTAGAAAAGAAATTTTGGGGTAAGGTGCCGATATTTAGAGGAACATCTTTTTATTTCTTCCAAAAAGGATCGCCTTTTCAAAAATTACTACATGAATTAAAGTACAAGGATAACCACGATATAGGAATTATTATGGGGCAATATGCTGCTGTCGATTTGCTCCAAGCTGATGATTTCAAGTCGGTAGAAATCATCATTCCATTGCCGCTTCATCCCAGAAAGCTGATTTTGAGAGGCTATAATCAGAGTGAATTGATTGCCAAAGGCTTAGCTGCGATTATGGAAGTGCCCATTGACACTACTACTTTGATACGAACCAAGGAAAATACGACTCAAACTAAAAAGTCAGTTTTTGAGCGGTTTGAAAATACCCAGGGAATTTTTGATGTTACAGATACAAATATTTTGGAGGCAAAACATGTATTATTGGTAGATGATGTGCTGACTACTGGCTCAACACTCGAGGCAGCCGTTGCCGCATTGATGCAGATTAAGGACATTAAAATTAGTATTTTTACCTTGGCAATTGCCTGATAATAAACTAGAAACCCATATTATTCCAGTATACGGAAGAATATGGGTTTATAATATAATTTATTTTGATTTTAGAATCTCCATCCCAAGCGGAATTCTCCTCTTACAATTTCATAACTTGATTTAAAATAATCCATGGCACTAATTTGTATGGAAGTTTGAAAACCAGATTTCGTTTGATAATGCAAACCAACGGGCACTTCTAAATATGAAAAATTTCCATTAACACCGTAAAGTAAGCCCACATAAGGCGAAAAACCGCTTAAATTATTCCGATTTGCAGTGAAGTATCTAAATCCAGTTGAAGTATAAGTCTCGTATTCTACTTTGCCAACATTTATGACTATGTTTAAATTTGGATTAATAAAATAATCTACCCCGAAACTAAAAAAACCTCCATCTTCTATAAATTTTGAAATTCCCACATCGAATCCAAAACGCTTTTGCATGTGTGGGTTTTGATATCCCAAATTATCTACAACTCCATTGGCGTATTCAATTTTCTTAAGTTTGGTAAGTTTGGTCGTAAACAAGGTGTTTTGTTCATTATCAGCTAATTTGTATTTGATTACATAGTCAGTTTTTTCAGTGATGTTAACTGATAAAATTTCATTGCTTAAAGTGGTTATTTTGTCTTGGGCAAACAGAATGCCCAAACTTGAAAGCGAAAAGACAATGATAATCAATAATTTTCTCATTTCAGAATTGTTTTAATGTTAAGTGATGATTGATAGGAGTTTGAGAAAAAAAAATTTTATTTCAAATCAAGCCGTAAATATACGATAAATTAACAATAAAAACTATCTTGAAATCAAATATTTACTTTAAAACCTGTATTGAAATAAGTATTTGGCATAGGATAACCATAATTTATTTCGTATTGCTGATTGAGCAGATTATTACCCATTACAAACATATTCAACCATGAAAGAGCTTGAACCGAAACACGAGCATTGACCAAAGTGTAACTTTCGCTGATCGGGGTTGGTTTTATTCGAGTATAAAGTTCGTTTACTTGCTGACCTGAAACGTTGAAATTCCAATTTTTGTACGCCCAATTCAGGCTCAAATTGGCTTGATGACGTGGAGCAGCTAACAAAATTTTATCGGCATCCACAAAGCTGTAATTTCCATGTATCGTAAGGACTTTTGAAATATTGTATTTACCCGAAAATTCAATTCCTTTGTTCGTGAAAGTTCCAATGTTCTGACGCATCGTAATAAGTGGAGGTACTACTTGAATAAGATTTTCACCGTTTATTAAAAATGCAGTTAATTCTAACTGTAATTTGTTTTCGAGTAACGATTGGAGCCAACTCACTTCATAATTTATAACACGTTCAGGCTTTAAATCGGGATTGGGTGCATACAAAAACATCTCCATCACGGTTGGGCTGCGAAATCCTTTCGATGCGGAGGCTTTAAATGAAGTGCTGTTGTTGTGGGCATATGAAATTCCAACCATCGGAATCAACTCGTTTCCATATTCTGAATTATTTTCGAGTCGTAATCCAGCATTTAAACTGAGCTTATTAAATAATTGCTGGCGAGAATAGGCGTAAATTGCCAATTCGTTGACTGTCTTTAATTTATTGGCAGCCATGCCACGATTGGCAGTTCCACCATATTGTTTCAAGTCAGTTCCCATTGTTAAACTATTGTTATTCCAAAGATTGAAGATTTCGTAAAGCATGATTCCGCTATTTCTGTCGGTCGATTGGAAACCATCAGATAGATTGTGTTCTCCAAAATTATGGTAGAACTTGAATGAACCATCAGCCTTTTCAAACTTATTATCTAATGAAATAGCTGCTTTTCCACGAATAATATCAATACTAAAGAGCGACGGGGCTTGTACTGAACCGTTGTCGTTGGCATCGTACTGCGCTAAACTCACATCTGCCTGTATGCTGAAATTTGAATTAATTTCGTATCCTGTTTTCAAATATCCGTTTGAAATTTGAAAATCAGTGTTAGGTCTGATACCATCCGTTCTATCGTGATTGGCAGAAGCAAACAGATTCCATTTGGCTTTTTTGATACCAATAGTGCCAAAATACTTTTGTGTATTGTAAGATCCGTATGAAGCACCCAAATTAAGTTTTACTCCATCTGTTTGTTGTTTCTTCGTAATTAAATTAATCACACCGCTCATGGCATTCGATCCATAGAGTATAGAAGCTGGGCCACGAATAACTTCTACTTTTTCAATATCGGAAGCAACATAAGCGTCAGGAAGTGGATGTCCAAAAATTCCCTGATATTGAGGATGACCATCGATAAGAACCAAAACACTGGTATTGGGCGCACTACTTATACCACGCAAACTAATAGCTCCAGAGCCGCCAGTGCCAACCCCAAAACCCAGCAGACTACGCTCAGTTACAAAAAATCCAGGAACAAAGCTGTTCATGGAACTTAGTACGTTTACTTGACCGTTGTTTTCAAGTTCACGACTACTGATTTGTGAAACCGACAAAGGCATTAATTTACGAGAAATCTCGGTCTTTGAGCCTGTAACTATTAATTCCGACAGCCGCACACTGTCATTGACTTGTTGCTGTGAAAACAAAGTGAGTGAAAGAAAGAAAAAGGAAATTGAAAGGAGGAGTTTGTTGGAAGTCATAATATAAATAAGATTCAGTACATTTAAAGTGAATTATGCTAGGAGTATTGTAGTTTATAACGGTTATTCAAACGAATAAAAATATAAATTGTTCTATCAATCAATGACAAAAATGGTTTCTATTGCAAGATTCATAAAACATTGCAAAGTTACTAAAATATTTCTTCGCACATAACGCATTATCAATCAGAGATAAAAGGCATGATAAACTTAATTATGAAAAGATTAATACATTTCTACTTGTTTTGTATTGAAAAAGCAGTATCTTTGCACTCACAAAATATCGCGGAGTGGAGCAGTGGTAGCTCGTTGGGCTCATAACCCAAAGGTCGTTCGTTCGAGTCGGGCCTCCGCAACTAAGAAAAAAGGAAATGTTTAACGCATTTCCTTTTTTTTTGTGCTCTAAAATCCCGTATAATAGCGACTTCAGAAATCAGACACCAAACAAAAAGCCCCTAACTTTGAAGTTAAGGGCTTTTAAAAATGTCTTTATGTGTCTGATTATTTTTTGCCTTCCATGCGTTTTGCATAGCGATTCATAAATTTATCAACACGACCAGCTGTATCTACTAATTTCGATTTGCCAGTATAGAATGGATGAGACGAACTCGAAATTTCCATTTTAACGATAGGGTAAGTTACGCCATCAATTTCGATAGTTTCTCTGGTATTAACTGTTGAACGTGAAAAAAAGGTATCGCCATTCGACATATCTTTAAATACCACGGTGCGATAGTTTTCGGGGTGAATTCCGCTTTTCATATCTAATATATTTTTATAATTTCTACTTTTCTATTTGGGCTTGCAAAAATACGAACTTTTCTCTTAATAATCAAACATTTTTGAATAATTTTCTATTTTTGTTTGACATGTACAGTTTGAGAGTATTTATTATATTGATATTCAGTTTATTAAATTTATATTTTGGCATTCTTATGACCCAAGAAACAACAAAAACATGCCAATCAACACTCCAATCATATCGATAATTTTTAGTTTAAGGTTTTTATCGTGCATAATAATCACACCATACAAGAAGGGAACTATCACACCAACCCGCCTGATAGTAGAAACTACCGAAATAAGTGAATCTGGAAGTGAAAGTGCGTAGAAGTATGCAAAGTCAGCAGAAACTAAGAATATTGAAATGAAAGCAATTGACCATCGGAACTGAAAAGGAGTTGTTTTCTTGCGAGTAGGAGCCCATAAAAATAAGGTAATTAATCCCATGATAATTGCTTGATAAAAGGTATAATAAGTTTGAACTGCCATTGGATTGAATTGTCTCAACAAGTATTTATCGTACAAACCACTCACTGCTCCTGTAAGTGTAGCCATAATTATAAACCAAATCCACTTGTTGGAAGTGATTGAAAAACCTTCTTTTTTACCAGCAAACGAAAACATGATGAATGAAGCTAAGGTTAAAACAACACCTGCTGTTTGAAAGCCCGATAATTTCTCCCCAAATATCAACATCCCTCCTACGACTACCCAAACTGGCTGTGTAGCTTTGATGGGACTTGCCAAGGTTATGGGCAAATGTTTCATGGCAAAATAAGCAAACAACCAAGAAGACAATACGATAACAGCCTTTAAAATCAAAAATAGGTGAGTACGAAAATCAACTGTTGGTACATAAAATGGGGTTTCAGCCAACCAACTAGGAGCAAAGATAGAAATGAGTAGAAAAGGGAATAGAATGCAGCAAGAAAACAGAATGGAACTAAAAAGTACTGGAATTACAGCGTTCGATTGTAGTGAAACTTTTTTACTAACATCATATATACCAAGAAGAAGTGCAGAGATAAGTGCAAGTATTAACCACATTGGGAGAAATAATTAATGAATGAGAAATCAATTAAAGAAAATTAGGAGCAATATGATTTTTGGAAAACCTATTATTAGAATTTGTGCATTAATCATTAACAAATATCGATTCAGGATAATTGATATCAACCAAATACAAGCCTTCTGCCGGAACAGAAACGCCAGCTTTACAACGGTTTTGTACTTCAATTATTTGTCGAAACTGCTCAACGGTTATTTTTCCTCTACCTACTTCGAGTAAGGTTCCAACAATTGCCCTAACCATATTTCGCAAAAATCGATCTGCTTCAATTGCGAATACCCATTCATTTCCCCCTTTCGGAGTCCATTCTGCCATTTTCACTACACAATTATTAGTTTTAGCATCAGTGTGCAATTTGCTGAAACTTGTAAAATCTCTGTATTCTAACAATGTGGCAGCTGCTTCGTTCATCAATTTAAAATCGAAATTCCCATGGAAACGAGCTGCTAAACCATGTTTGAAAATATCTTTTTCAAAAACTATATGATATTCATATTTTCGAGAAATAGCATCGAATCGAGCATGAGCATCGGATTGCACAGGTAAAATTTTAGAAACGGCAATATCGCATGGGAGAATATTGTTCAGGCGGGAAATTAAGTTTGGGAATGCGTCCAGCGAACCTTCGAAATCGAAATGAGCAACCATAAGTTGAGCATGAACGCCAGTATCAGTACGACCGGCTCCAACAATTTCAATGCTAGTTCTTAGTACCGTACTCAGAGCATCCATAAGCAATGCTTGCACCGAAATACCATTGGGCTGGATTTGCCAACCATGATAATCAGTTCCCTTGTAGGACAGAAAAATAAAGTAACGTTGTTTCACCATGCAAAAGTACGGGTATTTTTATAAATTAGCAATCACTTATTTAGTGAAACTGCTCCTAAATTCCCAATTTAGGGAGTTTAGGAGCAGTTAATGATTTGTTATAAGCAAGATTTTATACAAATAATTTTTCAATTATGTCAGCATAATGATCTTCTATGATGTTTCGTTTAATTTTCAAGGTAGGCGATAAAAAGCCATTCACCTGAGACCATTCCTCAGAAACCAATTGATAGCGTTTTACCTTTTCGGCATCGCCAAAGAATTCATTGTATTTCTTAACTTCTTTCGCATACCGTTGTGCTACTTGTGTGTGATTGACTATATCTTCATTAGTAGTATATGGTATTTTATGTTTGCCACACCATGATTTTAAGTACACAAAATCAGGAGAAATGAGTGCAGCAGCAAATTTTTTATTCTCCCCTACTACTATCATATTTTCAATAAGAGGCGACTCAGTAAATTTCGATTCTAATGCCTGAGGATTAACATATTTACCAAACGAAGTCTTGAAAATACTTTTCAGTCTACCTGTGATAATCAATTGACCTTCGGGCGTGAATTTGCCGGTGTCGCCAGTGTGAAACCAACCATCAGCATCAATTACCTTAGCTGTCAACACAGGGTCGTTATAATAACCTAACATCACATTGTGCCCTCGGCAAATAATTTCATCGCGTTCGGCCAATTTCACTTCTACACCTGGAAGTGGAGGTCCAACGGTTCCAAACTTGCGACCATTTTTACCTCGCTGACTTACCGCAATCACCGGTGAAGTTTCGCTCAGTCCGTAACCCTCGAAAACGGGCATACCAATAGCTGAGAAAAATGAAGCAATATGCGATTGAATAGCCGATCCGCCTGAAACTACAATGTCGAAATTACCGCCAATGGCAGCTCTCCATTTCGAAAATATCAACTTATCGGCAATTTTTAATTTTGTTTGATCCCAAGCACTCATTCCTTCGAGCTGGTATTTTGTAGCTAAATTAAATGCCCAATAATAGAGAGTTCGTTGTGCGAATGGGAGTTTTTTACCCGCTAAATAAAGTTTGTCATATATTTTTTCCAACAGTCGCGGAACGGCTGACATCATTGTAGGTTGCACTTCCTTGATATTATCAGCTATGGTGGCTAAGCTTTCAGCATAATATACCGACATTCCCAAATACTGGTAAAGGTATACCAACATACGTTCGTAGGCATGGCACAAAGGCAAAAAGCTGAGAGCAGTTTTACTCCAAGTGGATGGAGTAACTTGAAGTGCAAGTAATTGACTCACAATATTGCTGTGCGAAAGCATCACCCCTTTTGGATTTCCAGTAGTTCCCGATGTATAAATGATGGTAGCCATGGATTCGGGCTGAATAGATTTTTTCAACTTTTCCAACTTTTCAGGCTCAGGATTTGCTTTTCCAAGTTCGAACAAATAATCTAAACCTTTAAAATCTTCATCCACATTCTCGAAAGTAAATACTTCTTTCAAGGTTTTTATTTCAGGTAGGATGGGTTTTAGTTTTGAACGTAATTCTTTGCCCTCCATGAAGATTATTTTCATCTCAGCATGATTCAGTATATATCTGTAATCGTCCTGACTGATAGTAGGATAAATGGGAATAGAAATGGCTCCTATCTGCATAATTGCAAAATCTAACATATTCCATTCTGGACGGTTTCCGCTCACGATTCCAATTTTATCGTCTGGCTTTACTCCTAATTTCAACATGGCGTAACTCAGATAATTAGTCAATTCTACATATTCTTTGATACTATATTTACGCCATTCCCCATTCCGTTTTGCGGCCAAGGCAACTTCCTGTGTTGGATAATCCACAAGGTATTTATCCAAAATGTCAAATAAGCGGGTAATTTCCATAATATTGTACTTTAGTGTTGAATTTCAATGGGTTGATTTTACAAAAATAGAGAAAAATTATTGAAAAACAATTGTTCTGTTTTTATAAGCAAGGATTTTCCGGTCGATATGCTTCTCTACAGCATGCGAAAGTACGATTTTTTCCAAATCGCGACCTTTTTTAATTAATTCCTCGATATTGTCTTTGTGTGAAATATGGGTAACATCTTGTTCAATGATTGGTCCGGCATCTAAATCCTCTGTAACATAATGACTTGTAGCACCAATAATTTTCACGCCTCTTTCGTGAGCTGCGTGGTAGGGCTTGGCTCCAGCAAAAGCAGGCAGGAATGAATGATGGATATTGATAATTCTGTCAGGATAATTACGAATGAACTCGGGTGAAAGAATCTGCATATATCGAGCTAAAACACAAAAAGTTATCTTATGAGATTTGAGCAATTCCAATTGTTTGGCTTCCTGTTCTGTCTTATTTTCTTTGGTAATGGGCATATATTGATACTCAATTCCAAAACGTTTAGCTACCGACTCCATATCAAGATGATTGCTGATAATAATTGGTATGTCCACCCGCCACTCATCAGATGAATATCGGGCTAACAAATCGTAAAGACAATGGGACATCTTGGAAACAAAAATAGCCATTCGTGGCTTAGTATCTGCAAAATAAAGTCGGTAACTCATTTCGTAACGACTCGCCAAAAGTGTTTGAAAATAGTCTTCTATTTTCTCCTTGGGGATTTGAAAATCAGTTAAATCCCATTCAACACGCATAAAAAAAATCTTTTCCTCGCGGTTTACATATTGATCCAGATAGAGTATATTGCCTTTGTGCTGATTTATAAATTCGGTAACTGCTGCTAAAATTCCCGGTTTATCAGGACAGTGAATTAGCAAAACAGCTGTATTATCGTTTATTTTCATTCGGAAATTTTTATTAAAAAATATGAGTGCAAATATAATAATTAAAATCGACAAGAAAATCTCCTACTATTTTTAAGAATTTCAGGACTAATATTACTATCTTTACAGTTACATTTTTATAAAAATGACTCTGTATGACTCAAAAGAATGAAATCAAGCTTTTCGATGAAAAATTGGTCCGTACGGTATGGGATGACGAGCAAGAGAAATGGTATTTTTCAGTAATCGATGTGATTGATTTACTGACCGATAGCCCCAGACCTCGGAAATACTGGAATGCCTTAAAGACAAAGTTAAAGTCCGAAGGAAATGAACTGTCCCATAAATTGGGACAGTTGAAAATGACTGCGGATGATGGCAAAATGCGTATTACTGATGTTGCAGACACCGAACAGCTTTTCGATTAATTCAATCCATTCCTTTGCCCAAGGCAGAGCCTTTTAAGCAGTGGTTAGCTCAGGTGGCCAAAGAACAATTGGACGAAATGCAAGATCCTGAACTTACTATCGATAGGGCTTTGTTGCAATATAAACAATTGGGCTACTCCGAGAACTGGATCAACCAGCGACTGAAAAGTATAGAAATTCGCAAAGATCTAACTGATGTTTGGAAGCACCACGGTTTGGAGGAAGGTGTCCAGTTTGCAACGCTTACCGACATTATTTACAAAACTTGGGCAGACAAAACGGCTCGTGAATACCGTCAATTCAAAGGATTGAAAAAGGAAAACCTGCGCGACAACATGACCAACAAAGAACTGGTGTTAAGTATGCTCGCTGAGCTTTCAACAAAAGAAATAACGGAAGCAGTTCAGCCCGACACTTTCGACGAACGATGTAGCCCGGCAGGGCGGCACAATTGCCCGCAATGCCCGTTTGGAATTGGAGCAGAAAACAGGCAAAGCTGTTGTCTCACCCTTGAATGCTAAGAATGCACTTTCTACAAAGGAACAACACAAAATTGATGAATAAAGCTATATCAAGAAAGAAAAATTTCATATTAGAATTAAAAAATATTTGAAAGCTATTGCAGAATTCAAAATTTGCCGTATCTTTGCACCGCATTAGAAAATAATGCACTACTTGGTTCGGTAGTTCAGTTGGTTAGAATGCCGCCCTGTCACGGCGGAGGTCGCGGGTTCGAGTCCCGTCCGTACCGCAAAATAAAGCGATTCAGAAATGAGTTGCTTTTTTTGTGCAATTTTCCAAAAAATTATTATCTTAGCCCCTTCATTTAAACGAATGTTATGAGTAAGAAGATATATGAGGCTACTTTTTCTCCATTTCGCAGTTTTACGCGTGAGGAATGGAGCAAGTTAGAGGAACATCCTGATTTTCCAGTTTCGGATATTGATCTTTCAAAACTTCAGGCTTTAAATGAGCCATTAACGACCGAAGAAATAGAGCAAATTTATATTCCTCTGGTTCGATTGCTCCAAATTCGCATCACCCATTACCGCCGTTTACATGCTGAGTGCGATGAGTTTTTTATGAATACAAGTTGTTGTGTTCCTTATATTATTGGCATTGCAGGAAGCGTGGCTGCAGGCAAAAGTACCACTGCACGCGTATTACAAAAACTGCTTTCGATGACTCACGAAAAACTCAATGTGGCACTTATTACCACCGATGGTTTCCTTTATCCCAACCAAGAATTGGAACGGATGGGGATATTGAACCGCAAAGGTTTTCCTGAAAGTTATGATGCAAAAAAACTAATGGCCTTGCTCTCGTCGGCAAAATCAGGACAAAAGACCTTGAGTGTCCCTGTTTATTCCCACCTAAATTATGATGTTGTACCCAACGAAGTGCAAACCATAGTAGAACCAGATATACTTATTGTAGAAGGAGTCAATGTGTTGCAAGTGAATTCTAATCGTTTGCTTCAAAAAAGACGAGTTTTCGTTTCTGATTTTTTTGATTTCTCTATCTATGTGGATGCAGCAGAAGACGACCTTCGATCTTGGTTTTTAGAACGATTTCTTTCACTTCAGAAAACAGCTTTTCAAAATCCAGATTCGTATTTCCATGTTTATGCCAAGCTCTCTAAGAAAGAAGCCATTGAATTTGCCACTAAGGTATGGAATGAAATTAACTTGACTAATTTACAGCAGAATATATTACCAACTCGTTTTCGGGCAGATTTAATCCTTGAGAAAGGGAAAGCACATTTTGTCAGAGGCGTAAGAATCAGAAAAGTATAAAGTGTAACTGATACCGATTGCAGAAATAAAACAGTCCACTACCCTACCCGCTGCAGGCAAGTTCGTCTAATAATACATCCTCGTGTAACGGGATTGTACTGCTTATGGACGTTTTCCGCAAGCAATTTCCGTTGCTACAATCGGCATTATGCCACTGCTAGTTTTGAACTGAAAAAATAATTCATTCGGGTTAAGTCATGATAGGTTGGACATTCTCTTTAATTCAGCCTACTGTACAGCATCAACCCAACTATCTAGTTTTCTTCAATTTATACAAATACAACTGACTGGGTTTAGGCCAAGGTTTTGGGCGTGCTTGATCTCGATTCCGGTCCAGGGTCTCCCATTTCAGCATATATCTGGTGTTTCCTTCATTCGTTTTACCAATATCTCCTATAGTCTGTACCTGTAAACCAGGGAAATTTCCCTCAAGTGATATTCCATATAAAACAGATTCCGGTTTAACAAATTTTCCAACATTTTCAAATTCCTGATTGAGTATTATTGTCCCCTTTCCATACTTTATATGCCAATAGTCAATTTCGTAATTTCCGCCTTCTCTTTGACTAAAACCATTTATACTTATCTCTACATCTATAGAGCCTTTCCCAGAAAAATACCAGCGATAATCCCAATTGGTTACCTGCTTGTATACCCAGCGATTATCTTTAATGTGAGCAACAAAAAACTGGGAATTTCCAACTGAATCGAATTTATGATAAACAAAAACAGGATTGTTATTTTCATCCAAACAAAGTAAGGCCGACAAGTTTATAATTCCTCCGTTAACTGGAATTGGATCAACAATCAATAACTTTTTGTCCAGTGTAGCAGGCAATTTTACTTTCTCGCCAAAGGCATTGAACCAATGCTTCAAATCAGGACTTTTCATGTAAGATAAATCGTGATTTGTAGCACAATCAGGTGTATCTCGCCATACCCAATATACATGATACCAGCCATCCTCCATCACAGTTGGTTCGGTTTGGTAGGCATTCATTAACCCCTGTCCATCGGTTAGCGGAACATCAAGCAATCTGGACCATTTTTTTGTTTCGCAAGAATAAATATTATAAATCTCATTGCCATTGCCACTACTCCCATCGCGATAATGGAAAAGCAATTTACCTTCCTTTGTAAGCATAAAATGAGGATATGTACATTTTTTCTCGTTAGGACCCACTAACTTTCTTTCTTGAACAAGTGTGAAAATATCATTGGGTTTTGTACTTTTAAAATAGGTAATTGGATGTCCATGCATATTTCCTGAAAGGTGAATAAATCCGTCTTTATCGATTCCAATCGTAAGAGAATTGTGACTATCCCATCCTAAAACGGTGCTTGTTCCACGAGCATTTTTCTGCGAAGTAGGTGGAATTATATACAGTCCGAATCTAGTATCATCGAGGTTTCGCTGACCAACAACTATGTTACGGTTTGCGTTATAGTAAGCAATGTATTGCCTGTTTTCATGCGTATAGAGGCAAAAATTAACAGGATGCCCAGCCCACACACTATCAATTTCAATAGCTTGTTCGATAAACTCCGAGTTGCTAGTTTCATCAATTAATATAGATTGATTAGATTGCGCCTGAGTAAAGGCATAAAAAGTAAAAAGAACAAGGATGAGAATTATTTGACGAGCTTTCATATTTTTTGCTTATTATATTATTAAATTTTCCCTCATCATACTTACCGCTAGTTTAAAATTAGGTGGTTTAATCCTAAATTTGGGAAAGTCAATATAAAAAAGGAATGAGTTTTTTAGTTGTTGTTGAATACTCTTTGTAATCGGGAAATTTTGCGAGAAGCATTTTTTCTTCAACACTGATTTTGAATAATAACACAATGACTGTACAGCCATAGATCAGCAAACGCAGCATTGAAAAGTCGTTCAGCAATAATCCTAAAAGGAAGGATAACACAGCACTATACATAGGGTGCCTGATCAACTTATAAGGTCCACTTTTGGTAAGCGTTGCATTTTCACGAACATCTGGGAGTACATTTACTGTTTGATTATTCATACTGAAAATTGCCCAAAAGCCAATGAAAAAAGCTATGAAATAAATCAAAAATATAAAAATATTTCTAGGAAAAACCATTCCCGAAATAACAAAGTAAAATATCCCTCCAAATTGAAGAGCAACTAACAGAATATGTAATTTTTTGGTTTTAAGCATTTTGATTTATGATGTAATATATTCTATGTAACAGAATTATTAAAAAAGCACTCTCCTCCTCGTCTCCGATTAGGGGTTAATGGTTTAATGTTTTCAACATGTATCTTTTTCGTTTTAAAACGAACTACCAAAACCCCCTCGTCGAAGACGAAGGAGAGTGGGAGTTCTCATCTGACAGACCGAATTTAGCGGTCGAGCAGCTGGTAGTGCAGCAGTTTCTGACCGATTTGCGGTCCGTATTTTTTCAGGCCTAACAGATTTTTAAAACCTGTTAGGCCTCATATATATTCATTACTTTTCATTGGCCGATTTATAAACAATATTCATTTTATAATTCCATTTGTCAAAGTATAAATTTCCGCCTCGCCATTCCAGTTCTCCTCGCTGAAAATCGTAAGGTTCGCTGCGAAGGAATTTTTTAGCTGGAATAAACTTATCGCTTATTTCGTCGTTCACTATCATTCGGTAGGCATCAATTCCGGTTACATAATAGGATGCTATTTTTTTATCAGAACTCTTAATATACTGAAATGACATATCCACAGGCACCCAACCAGTTCCTTCGTAATAAACTTCGCACCAATCGTGCAGATTTTCATTGCCAGGATGCAACATCCAACCACTTTGCCAACGGACAGGAATTCCTTTGTATCGGGCTATCGACATAAACAAAAAAGTCTGCATACCGCAATCTCCTTTTTTATTGTTGATTACATATTCGGGAATACAAGGGATAATGGAGTACTCAAGTGCACCTGACCAAATATAATTACTGGCGATAAATTTGTAAATTCCTTGCACTATTTCAAGTGGATTATCGAGGCCTTTTGTAATAGAATCGGCAATTTGAGTGACTGGCTTGCTGAATACAATATGAGGCAATTGCTCACGGGTATATTTTTTATATAATGCTGAATTTTTAAGATAAGGCTTGCAAACAATGGAGTCAGGGTTGAAATATTGAGCATAAGCCGTATAACTAAACTTGACACTAAAAACCAACGGTTGGTCTTTAACGGCTTGTTGAGTTGTGTAAATACTTCGTTGACCAGTTTTGTTTGTAGGTGCTATTGTATAGCCTTTTGGCTGACTATTTAAGAGTTT
>JBBSCW010000038.1:0-15873 GCA_038249855.1 Bacteroidales bacterium | reverse complement strand
ATTACATTATCTAATTATAACATTCAATATTAAAATTAGAGACAAGGTATATGTTAAGAGACATCCGCAAAAGTTACGAGTTTTCAACCCTGACCGAGGATAATGTAATCAAAGATCCATTTGAACAGTTTCAAATCTGGCTAAATGTAGCTGTTAGCAGCAATGAACTCGAACCGACGGCTATGGTTATTTCTACCGTGGATGAACATTCACAACCCCATTCAAGAGTTGTTCTTTTGAAGGATTTCAATCAGAACGGTTTGGTTTTTTATACAAATTATGCAGGTGCCAAAGCTACACAGATTGCATCAAATCCAAAAATATCAGTCCTTTTCTTTTGGCAAAACTTAGAACGTCAAGTAAGAATAACAGGGATAGTTGAGAAAATTTCAGAAAAGGAATCAGACGAATACTTTAAATCGCGCCCCATCGATAGCCAAATTGGAGCTTGGAGTTCGGCACAAAGCACTGTAATTCCTAACCATGAATTACTAAATGAAAGATTTGCTTATTACAAAAATAAATTTGGCAATGATATTCCTCGACCTGAGCATTGGGGAGGATTTCTGATTCGACCCACTAGTTTTGAATTTTGGCAAGGAAGACAAAACCGCCTCCACGACCGATTGTTTTTCAGCAAAACCGATGATAATAGTTGGAAAATTGACAGATTGGCACCCTAAGCTTGGGGAAACGGATTAAAGAGTCAAGAGTCAAGAATCAAGAATCAAGACAAAAGAATAAAGACAAAAGAATAAAGACAAAAGAACAAAGACACCGTTTTTTTGATAGATTAGCTAGTAAATATCAATTCATAGCCAAAAATTAAAGACTGACTAACAGATAATTAAACCACCAATAAAAAAAATCGATAAGTTTAAACTATCTTTGCAGAATTAATTTTCAACAGAAACCCCATGCAATTTACCGACTTTAACCTCACTACGCCTCTACTCAATGCACTTTCAGATTTAGGAATTTCCACACCAACCACCATTCAGCAAAATGCATTTTCGGTAATTATGTCGGGAAGGGATGTGGTTGGAATTGCCCAAACCGGAACTGGAAAAACAATTGCATATTTGCTTCCTTGTTTACGACAATGGAAATTCAGCAAAGAAAAACACCCAACTATTTTAATTGTAGTACCCACCCGAGAGCTTGTTTTACAAGTAGTTGACGATGTAAAGCAACTTACTGAATATATGAACATCAGGGTTGCTGGCGTGTATGGTGGAGTGAATATGATACAGCAAACCCCACTGTTAAATGCTGGATTAGATGTATTAGTAGCTACTCCCGGTCGATTGTTGGATTTTGCTTTGAATGGAACTTTAAAGCTCAAATCGATTAAGCATTTTATAATCGATGAGGTAGATGAGATGCTAAACCTTGGATTTCGTCCGCAACTAATTCGGATTATCGATTTGTTACCGACTCGCAGACAGAATTTGATGTTTTCGGCCACGATTACCGATGAACTGAAAAATTTCATTGCCGATTTTTTCATTGACCCAATGGAAATAGAAGCAGCACGTACTGGAACACCACTTGAAAACATCAAACAAGCGGGCATTAAAGTACCCAACTTCAATACAAAAATCAATTTATTGAAATTCTTATTAAATAATCATGAGGAATTTTCAAAAGTGTTGGTTTTTGTTTCGACTAAGAAATTAGCGGATGATGTTTTTGAAGCCGTAGCACCTTCGTTTCCTGAGAAAATTGGAATTATTCATTCTAATAAATCGCAAAATAACAGAATTGACACTTTTAGATCGTTCAATAACAATACTTTATCAGTGTTGATAGCAACTGATTTAGTTGCACGTGGTCTCGATTTTGACGACATAAGCCATGTAGTGAATTTCGACATTCCTGAGATTCCGGAAAGTTATATGCACCGCATAGGTAGAACCGGTAGAGCTGACAAAAAAGGGGTAGCTCTCGCTTTTATTGCCAAAAAGGACAGTGAAAGTCGAACAGCCATAGAAGAATTGATGGGACGTAAAATTCCGATGATGAAAATGCCCGAAGAAGTAGAAGTTTCTACTGAACTGACCTTGGATGAATTGCCACAAATCAATATGAAAAACGCATTGACTTCTATTCCTAAAAAGCAAGAAGAAGGTGGAGCAGCATTTCACGAAAAGAAGGACAAAAACAAGAAAGTAAACATGAAAGTTCGTCGTAAAGATGCCATGAAAAACAAATATGGGAAACCAAAATCGCGCGGACAAAAAAGAAAGTAGAAGATCTTTCAATTTAGTTATTTGAAAAGAAATTCGTATTTTTGCAGCTTAAAGAAGTATGTTTTTTTAGAATAACGCTGAATATCCCCATAATATGAGTCTTGTCGATAGAATAAAATCTGCTAAATCCACTGCATTTTCGTTTGAATTATTACCTCCGCTTAAAGGAAACGGGATTGATGGTGTGTACCGAACCATCGATACATTGCGTGAATTTGACCCACAATATATTAACATTACCACCCATCGAAGCGAGTTAGTTTTCAAAGAAAGAGAGAACGGGCTTTTTGAGCGTATTGCTGAGCGTCATCGTCCAGGAACGGTAGCTATTGCCGCTGCTATTCAAAACAAGTATAAAATAACTGTCGTTCCGCATATTATAAGTAGTGGTTTTAGCCGAGAGGAAACTGAATACGCTCTGATTGATTTGCAATTTTTGGGAATCACTGATTTGCTGCTGTTGCGAGGTGATAAAGCCAAACATGAAAAAGCCTTTTCGCCTATCGGACACGCTTATGCCACAGAGCTTCAAGAGCAAGTGAATAACTTTAATGCTGGTCATTTCTTGGATGGAGCAGCTATGAAATCTGTTTCTCCATTCTCATATGGAATGGCTTGTTATCCAGAGAAACACGAAGAATCACCAAACTTAGAAACTGATTTAATATATGCCAAGCAAAAAGTAGATGCAGGAGCTGAATATTTGGTTACACAAATGTTTTTCGACAACAGCAAATACTTCGAATTTGTGGATAAATGTCGAGCGATTGGAATTACAGTTCCTATCATTCCTGGACTGAAACCGATTACATTCATGAATCAATTGACGGTGCTACCCAAAATTTTCCACACCGACATTCCAGTTGATTTTGCTAACGAACTACGAGCCTGTAAAACGGACGAACAAGCTGCATCAGTAGGTGTAGAATGGTGTATTGCTCAGGCCAAAGATTTGATTGCTAAGGATGTGAAGAGTATTCACTTTTACAGCATGATGGCGACGCAGAGTGTGAAGAAAGTGGCGCAGGCGGTTTATTGAAGCCCCCTAAATCCCCCAAGGGGGACTTGAAGAGTTTGGGATTTGGAGTTTGGAATTTGGAGAGTTTGACATTCAAAGAGTTTAGCGTTTAGTGTTTAGTGTTCCGTGTTTAGCGTTTAGTGTTTAGCGTTCCGAGTTTGCTGTTGTTGTGTACTCCCGCAAGGGCGGGATGTCGAGTACTCCATTGTCAACTCGTTTACTCGTTTACTAAAACAAATCACCCTTAATTTTCATTAAACGGATAGTAGTATTTTCTTTTCGGTTGTTTACAAGGTAGTGAGTTGTTTTTCAAGTAGAATATCAGCGACTTTTTACCTATTAATGTTACAAAGATATGAGTTTTATATTTTTTATTATTTTTATTGTCTTTCTGTTCGGAGTAATTATTTTATTCTCGATATTGGGAGTAATTCGTTCTGTGTTGAGTGCAATTTTTGGCATTGGTCGACGAAAAAACAATTACCAGACTGAACCAAACCAGCAATACAACCAAAATAATTCCGACCATAAATCCAAGGTATTTGAACCCAGCGAGGGCGAATATGTTGATTACGAAGAAGTGAAAGATAAATAAATAGCCCCCTATATCCCCCGAAGGGGACTAAAATACTTGGCATGAATATTTTACATTCTAAGTCAAATCACAAACTCCACTTCTTTAAAGTAGAACTTCAAAATTTCATCATTTGTAGTTTCCAGTTCAATTTGTCCATCAAGGAAAACATTGGTTATCTGCGCTTTAAGGACTTTGTTCTCAGCCTTGAACTTATGAAATCCTGTCCCTCGATACAAATTTTCAAGGTACTCTTCTCTAATTACCGCAACATCTTTTGCACGGTATAACTGCTCAAAACCAATCAATATATTTTCCAATAATTCATTTATTGGCAATTCTTTACCAACAATATTGAACAATGAAATCGGATTTGGAGCATTGCTCACATAGCTTTCCTGATTCACATTCAACCCTACCCCAATTATCATCCACTTAATTTTGTTTGCCTGCAAGGTATTTTCAATCAGAATTCCACCGATTTTCTTTTCGTTCCAATAAATGTCGTTCGGCCACTTGATACTAAACCCTTCGGCATACGTATCTAACACTTTTTTGATAGCCAGACTTATCATTTGTGAAACAATAAATTGCGTATCAATAGCAATATTGGTAGGTTTAAGCAACAGGCTAAATAAGAGATTTTTGCCCGCTTCTGACTCCCAACTATTGCCCTGTTGTCCTTTCCCTGAGCTTTGAAAGCCTGTTTGTAAGACGAACATTTCAGGCAAATCCTCTGTTGTTAGCCTTTTTCTAATTAAGGCATTAGTCGATTCAGTTTGCTCAATGAATTCAATGGTGGGCTTTTGCATTTTATTACAGAATGGGATTCTACGCTATTTTGAAATTTGAACTAAAAAATTCTCAATTTTTTGGGTTACCTCCCTTGAACTTCCGTTGAAGTTGTTCACTAAAATTGCAAATACCAATGACTTTCCATTGTTGTCGATATAACCGATATAGGATTTTACACCTGAAATAGTTCCACTTTTGGCATGTACTTTCGATTTTAAAGAAGTATTATCCAAGAATGATTTCATAGTACCACTTTCGCCCGAAACAGCTAAGCTTTCGTAAAACTCTTTTGAATATTTGCTTTGCGTTTTCATGTAAGTCAGTAGTTTTACAAAGAATTCTGCTGAAACTGCATTGGTAGGTGAAAGGCCAGATCCATCTGCCTGAAAAAGTTGATCAACGGGCAGTCCTTTTGATTTCCAAAAAGCACGAATATTCTCAATCGCTTGTTTGTTGGTGGCTGGTAATGTGGGTTTTGTGCCAATCAATTTGAATAAATACTCTGCAAAATGATTATTGCTATTGATATTCGTTTCGTTGATAATCTCGGCCAACCTTGGCGAAAAGTGTGTATATATAACTCGGTTGTTATCAAGTTTAAGAACATCTTGAAAATTCTTATCTAGCACTTTTATTCCATTGACTTGCAATCTTTCTTTTAACTGTTTAACCAAAACATCGGCTGGATTTGGGATATCAGCTTTCACTAGAAAATCAGTTTGGTTAGCAGGAATTTCACCTGTTACGAGTCGATTGTTTGAAAAGGGAGCTCCGAAAAAATACGCATTATCTGAACTTATGGCAGCACTTTTTACTTGATTATCAATAATTAAACCATCAATTACAGGCTCAGTTCTTAAAATACTTGTTTTACTACCTACTACGCCCGATTTGAAATACGCACGGAAAGTATTATCTAAATAGGAAATACCATGAATTCCGGATGCGTAATAGTTACCCATATCTTCCCAAGTCCATTTACGGTTGATTACTTCATTGTCGAAAATATCGTTGATGACAATGATTTGCCCCTCTATGCTGTTAATACCAGCCAATCGGATCACTGCAACCCATTGGTTTAAAAAGTCTTTATCGCCTACTTTATCCGAACCTAAGGTAGGATCGCCTCCCGCACGGATGTATAAATTACCTTTCAGCACACTGTCTTTGGCTAAGGTACCATCGGTTTCAAGCCTTGTTTCAAATTTATAATTCGCCCCAAAAAGCTCCAAAGCAGTAGCGGTAGTAATAACTTTCATGGTGGATGCCGTTACTACTGCATTTTTGCTTCTAAAACTGTCAACAGTTTTTCCAGTTGATAAATCATTCACCAAAATACTTATATTCGCACTAGTCATCAGTTTATCATTCAAAAATTGCTGAACGGGAGTTGCGGCAGGGAGATGGAGGGAGAAGAAGAGAAGGAAAAACAGCCCCCTAAATCCCCCGATGGGGGACTTGAAGACTTTTTCTGAAAAGGTTTCTTGGTTGAAGGGATTTATCATATAATTGAATGTTTGTATAGTTTTGTATGTTATGAGGTCGGCAACAGTCAATAACTATGCAACATCAATAAGTTCTTTTGCTATATTGTGAATAGCTTGCAGTATTTTCTCACGCTTATCAGGGCGAGCAGTGCGATATCCTGACATATAATGCTGAAGCTGCTGTTCGTTAATACCTGTGGCACGGGCAATGGCAGCACGGCTTATAACGCCTTCGAGCCTGCGAAGCAATGCACGTGTGGTCATCGTATATTCAAATTCATAATCAGCTTTCAGGCATTCAGGAACCTCGTTGGCATCAAGTCCTTCGAGATGAAACTCAACCGCAGAAGCATAATTGGCTTGTATACCTGTATGACTTGCTGAAGTAGCTACACATCCCGGGATCATATCTGATACCGCTCTGTAATTATCTAACCAATCTATGATTACTTTAATTTTTTCCATATCATTGTTGTTACATTTGCAGAGAAGTTTATCCATCGTCTTCGAGCATTTTTAGTACCGTTTTAGTTTTTAATTTATTCATGCTCGTTTTAAATCTTAATCGACCCAACAAAGATATATTTTTCTATATCATTACGAGTCTATTATGTATAAATAGATCGATTATTTAATAATGATTAACTCACTCTCCCCCACATTTTCGATGGGAGATCATTGGTTCAAAGTTTTTGAGCAATTTAATGCTTGCAATCACTGTCGACTTATTTACATATTAGCCCAAAACTATTTAACGTTACCAACGTTTAACACTTTATAAACTTATTGAAAGACTTATGAAAAAACTACTTGGCATATTTTCCTTGTTTATTATCTCAGTAATCGGCTTTGCTGAAAACCCACGCTTAGCCATTCATCTAAGTAATCCGCTCGGTATGATTCAGAAAGCAGGTGTCAAAATAGAATACCGTCCAGCTCAAACTGGTCTATTGGTTTTTGCATCTCAATACTACGGTTCTTTGCCCGATTATCCAGGGACCCAGCTGGGCATAGAAGGAAGACGTTATTTGATGGCTAAGGCTGGCAAACGAAGTGAGTTATTTTTTTACGGAAAAGTGCTTGGAGGTTATCAGCAAGAACGTGCAGCTTATGGTGAGGGATTCACAAACCATGCCTATGTACCTTCTGGATATTATTACGGACTTGGTGGTGGTATCGGAACGCATATCAATTACAATCATTTCTTTATCGAATTTAACGGCGGGCTTAAAGGCGTTCTGTCAACAACTAAACAAGAACTTCCATTTTATTCTACTGGCCCTGGCAGCATTGTAGACTTGCATTTTAATCTGGGCTTCCAGTTTTAATGTCAAAATGAGAAACTTTCTCGAAAATACAAAAATAGAAGAATAATGGTTAGTTTATTCACTATATTATTTGGATTTTTTAAAGTGGATTTTCACGTAAAATTTGAAACTGAATTGGACCAAAAAGTATTTTAAAATAACAAAACCAACTCATCTTCTTCTTCAAAGAAAAGGGTAATGGTTTAATTCCTTCGACATAAGATTTTCTCAATTTTATGTCTTTCATTTTTGTGAAAATGTTAGGTGGAAAACGGAGTATTCGGATAATCTGTCTTTTCATAGATATATTTCGTTTCTTTTCTATCGTTTCTAAACTATTTAGCAAGTTAGCTTTTGGGAGTGGTCAAACTATTCTTTTATTCTGACAATCGGATATCAGAAATGGAATAGTTACGTAGAATATTTATTTCTAAGACCAAATTATCAATTTCTGAGTCCTAATTATCGATTATTTTATTTACATTTGTCATTAAATAATTTTTATTAATTCACTCATCTAATAACAAATCAGTATGTTAGCTATAATTGTTGTAGGCATTATCATCATTGCAGTCGGTTTTGCGGCAAGAAAAACGAATACACCCGCCAGTCCATACAGTAGTATTATCAAAATTTTTGGTTTTGCTGTTGTTATTGTAGGAGCTATATTATCTTCTGTAGTTCAAATCAATCCCGGTGAAATTGGGGTTCAGAAACTTTTCGGGAAAGTAAATAATAATACGCTCGAAAGTGGATTGAATATTGTAAATCCACTCGTAGAAGTCGTAACTTTTGATATCAGGACTCAGAATTATACCATGTCTGGCGTTCAGGACGAGGGGACTAAATCGGGCGACGATGCCATTCGTGTATTATCAGCCGATGGTCTGGAAGTTATTATTGACCTTACTGTTTTATACAAAGTTACTCCCAATGAAGCTCCACGTATTTTGAAGGAGATAGGCACTGATTATCGTAATACAATTGTTCGTCCTATCTGCCGCACCAAGATACGCGATAATGCAGTTTATTACGATGCAGTAGCTTTATATTCCACTAAACGCGATGAGTTCCAGGCAAGAATCTTTACTACCATCGAAAAAGATTTTAAAGCAAGGGGCTTATTTCTGGAGCAACTCTTAATACGTAATATTACACTTCCCGCATCTGTAAAAACGACTATTGAGTCGAAGATTAATGCAGAACAGGAGGCTCAGAAAATGACATTTGTTCTGCAGAAAGAGAAACAGGAAGCTGAACGTAAACGCGTGGAAGCGCAGGGTATAGCCGATTATCAGAAAATTCTAAGTACCGGATTGAGCGACAAACAATTACAATATGAAATGATTAAAGCTATTGCTACTTCACCTAATGCAAAACTTATTATTATGGGTGGAGGCAAAAATAGCACACCAGTAATATTGGATACAAAATAACAGTAAAAATAATTCCATAATTAAATGAAGCTATCCATTCTAGGGTAGCTTTTTTTTATTCACTCCCCTTCGACTCCCGTCGAGGGTGTAAAAAAATTAAATCAATTATTTTAAGAATCTAAATATTATCGTTAATTTTGCCATCTAATTTTAAACTTAATAAAATGAATCATCTTGAACGTGCCCTCGACCAACAGAATCAATTCTGGAAATACCTAGTCAATATTTTAGCTTCTTTTGTAGCTTCTGGCACAATCGGATCTCTTCCATTAGTTTTAGTTATTACATACAAAACTGCTAAAAATGCTGGAGCTACACAACCAATCTCTCATAATCTTGCAGATTTAAGTGTCTACGGAATTTCTCCCAATTTGGGTCTATTTTTAATGATGTTGCCTTTCGTATTGAGCTTACTAACGATGATTTATCTCTTACAACCGCTTCATAACCGGTCATTTGCAGAAGTTGTAAACGGAACAAAGAAAATACGCTGGAATCGTTTTTTCTATGCAGCTGGTATTTGGGCTATTTTAATGTTTGTATATCTGATTGTTGATTATAGCATTGATCCTTCAAATTATATTTTTCAATTTGATTTTTCAAATTTTATAGTTTTAATGTTCATCTCATTATTGCTAATACCATTTCAAACAACTTTTGAAGAATTAATGATTCGTGGTTATCTCGGCCAGGCAATTGGTGCATGGACAAAAAACCGATGGTTGGTCATCCTTATTCCTTCCATCATTTTTGCATTATTACACTCAGCAAACCCCGAAGTCAAAGAATTTGGTTTCTGGTCAGTTATGCCCCAGTATTTAATATTCGGCTTAATATTCGGGCTGATTACAATACTAAGTGATGGAATAGAATTGTCAATGGGAATACACGCTGCTAACAATATCTTTTTGTCGCTTGTTATCACTAATTCATCTTCAGTGTTACAAACGCCGGCCGTTTTCAATCAACAAATCATCCATCCAACCAAAGAAACGCTCATATTGACCGCTTTGGGAATAATTATGGTGATTCTTTTATCAAAGAAATACAAATTCGATTTTTCTGTTTTAAACAAAAAGATTCAGAAAGAAGCCGTAGAATTGGAATCAGAATTGAATCAACAGGAATTATAAAAAAATTATCATAAAATGATATGTAATTGATATAATGATTATTTACAATTTATTTTAAACGATTTGATAGAGTAAATGGGTACAATTTTTTTTTTGATTTGGCTATATAAGAGAACAAATTTGTACTTTTGTCGGAAATTTTACAAAAAAATACAATCAAACTACTTATAAACAATTTAAAGAATGGAAAAACGCACGATTGGCATTCACGAAAAGTTGCCATTATTAGAAACTTTGCCTTTGAGCTTACAGCATTTAACGGCCATGTTTGGAGCCACAATTCTGGTTCCTATTCTTTTGGGTATCGACCCAGCCATTGCTCTGTTGATGAATGGAATTGGAACAATAATTTATAGTTTCGTTACTAAAGGGGGTATTCCTGCCTATTTGGGTTCAAGTTTTGCTTTTATTGCGCCCGTAATGCTTATTTCTACAAGCTATGGTGGGTTTAGCCATGCTCAATCTGGATTTATATTTTTTGGATTGTTCTTTATATTTATCTCATTAATTGTGTATAAATGGGGAATAAAATGGATTGACGTGGTAATGCCTCCAGCCGTAATGGGTGCAGTAGTTGCAATCATAGGATTAGAGTTAGCACCAGTTGCAGCTCGTCAGGCTGGACTTGCTCCTTGGCCAACCAATGTAGGCGACGTTGTTCAGGCATTTTCATTGGATACAAATACGGTTATAGTATCGATGTTTACGCTTGTAGTAGGCATAATTGGTTCTGTATTATTTCGTGGATTCCTACAAATTATCCCCATTCTTTTTGCGGTTGTTGCTGGGTATATTTTAGCCCTTGCCATGGGAATGGTCGATACAGTGGCCATCTCGAATGCTTCGTGGTTGGCTTTACCAACTTTCCAAGCACCAGTTTACGATCCACAAGCCATTTTGATTATTGCACCAGCTTGTTTGGTAGTTTTAGCAGAGCATATTAGTCACCTGATAGTAACAAGCAAAATTACAAATGAAGATTTGATGAAAAAGCCAGGTCTACATCGTTCGCTACTTGGTGATGGTATCAGCAACGTAATCTCGGGTTTTGCAGGTTCACCTCCCAATACAACTTATGGTGAAAACATTGGAGTAATGGCAATTACGCGCGTGTATTCGGTTTGGGTTATTCGTGGTGCAGCTATTATGGCTATTTCATTTTCGTTTATCGGAAAAGTATCGGTAGCTATTTCATCAATCCCTACAGCAGTTATGGGTGGTATCACTATTTTGTTGTATGGAGTGATAGCTGTGCAAGGTTTTAGAATGTTTGTAGAACAAAAAGTTGATTTTAGCAAAAACCGGAATATGGTGTTAGGTGCTATTACATTTGTAATTGGTGTAAGTGAAGCCAGCATCTATATTGGAAGTGTACAACTGAAAGGGATGGCATTTGCGGCAGTAGTCGGCATTCTACTTTCACTGGTTTTTTGGATGCTTGACAAATTAAAACTTATGAACGATAAATAAGATTCTTATCACTCTTCCACCCTCCCACTCGTCTCCCGACGAGTGGTTTGTGGTTTTATGTTTTAAACATATATCTATCTTTCGACTCAGAACGAATTACTAGTTTCCACTCAATTCCCTGTAAGGAGGGATTTAATACTGTTTTATAGGTTTGCACAATTCCTCTTTATCGTTAGCACCAGCATCACATTTTTTACAAATGTATTTTGGCTTTTCTATTAGCTTGAAAGTAATCCCCTTTTTGTACAATTTGCAATGTAATTTCGACATAATTTGATGTTTAATATTTGATATCTAAAACAACAATCTATACATTCTATTGTTTTGGAATTATCAATTAAAATTGTTTAGTATACAAATTAACTAAGCTAAGTATTATTTCCCTATAGGTTGAATTTTTTGGCGAACTTCTTTTGAAATTTCCATAAAAGTTGCCCCTTGATTTGGTCCCAAACAAAATTGTTCCAGTTTTCTCTTTCGTGTATATACATATTTTTTCACCTCAAATAATGCGGTAAAAATACAGTTTTTCCACCGCAAAAGCAAATTATAAGATGTTTCTTTAATGATGTGATGTTTTTTTTCTTTATACTTGAACTGACAATTATTGAAACATAAATCCCTCAACATCTTGCTTTTGGTCCAACATATAGAGCTAAGCTATTTGTATAACTTTTTTTTTAATTTTACAATTTAATTTTCAAGGCGAAATCTTAATTCTATTTTCAATAAATTGAAATATTGATAAGAATAAAGAATTATTATGCAAATTTACAGTATTCTTCATGCATATTAATTCATAAATTTGAACTTTATATCTTTTAAACACAATTAAGGAAATTTTTCTTTAATGGCTTTCATACTTCATTTTTTTTTAGTATTTTTGTATCGCTATAATTTAGCAAAAAAATATAGATAAAAATGTAGATAAGAAAAAAATATAGAATCATTTAAACAAAAAAAAATGGCAAATTTGGATTTAAGCAAGTATGGTATTTCGGGTAATTTCGAAGTCCTACACAACCCAACCTACGAAGAATTGTTTCAAGCAGAAATTGATCCTGCAAACGAAGGTTTTGAAAAAGGAATTTTAACTAATACTGGTGCAATCTCTGTTGATACAGGTAAGTTTACAGGTCGTTCACCTAAGGATAAATTCTTTGTAAAAGATGCAGTAACTGATGAGCATTTATGGTGGGATGGTGTTATCAATCGCCCAACAACTCCAGAAGTATTCGATCATTGTAAAGATTTAGTGACTAAACAACTTTCAACTGCAAGAAAAATCTATGTTGTAGATACTTTTTGCGGAACTAACGAAGATACACGATTGAAAGTCCGTTTCGTTATGGAAGTGGCTTGGCAAGCTCACTTTGTTACAAATATGTTTATCCGCCCTTCACACTACGAATTGGCTAACTACGGCGAACCTGATTTCGTAACATTGAACGGTTCAAAAACTGTAAACCCACAGTGGAAAGAACAAGGTTTGAACTCTGAAGTATTTACATTGTTTAACTTGACAACTAAAATGCAAGTTATCGGTGGAACTTGGTACGGTGGCGAAATGAAAAAAGGTATTTTTGCCTTAATGAATTATTACTTACCATTGCGCGGATTGGCTTCGATGCACTGTTCGGCCAACGTCGGTGCAGAAGGTGATGTAGCTATTTTCTTTGGTCTTTCAGGAACAGGAAAAACTACTCTTTCTGCTGATCCAAAACGTTATTTGATTGGTGATGACGAACATGGCTGGGACGATCACGGCGTATTTAACTACGAAGGTGGTTGTTACGCCAAAGTTATCGACTTGGAACAAGACAAAGAGCCAGATATTTGGAGAGCTATCCGCAGAGATGCTTTGTTGGAAAACGTAACAGTTAATGCTGATGGAAATCCTGATTATACCGCAGCTGCTTCAAAAACAGAAAACACACGTGTTTCTTATCCAATTTATTTTATCAACAAAATCGTTTCTCCTTCACGTGCTGGTCACGCTAAGAAAATTATTTACTTGTCGGCTGATGCATTTGGCGTATTGCCTCCAGTATCTATTTTGGACGAGAAATCAGCTCAATATCACTTCCTTTCAGGTTTTACTTCAAAATTAGCCGGAACAGAACGTGGTATCACTGAACCAGTTCCTTCATTCTCACCAGCATTTGGCGAAGCATTCTTAACTTTACACCCAACTATGTATGCAAAAACATTGATTGGAAAAGCAAAAGAACACAATGCTAAAGTTTATTTGGTAAACACAGGTTGGAACGGAACAGGCAAACGTATTTCGTTGAAAAACACACGTGCCATCATCGATGCAATTATTGATGGTTCAATCGAAAATGCGGAAACAATACATGTTCCGATTTTGAACTTAGTGGCTCCTACATCGTTGAACAATGTAGATACTGAAATTCTTGATCCACGTAACACTTATGCTGATGTGGCTGAATGGGAAACCAAAGCAAAATCGCTTGCTGCTAAGTATATTAAGAACTTCGAACAGTATTGTGACAATTGTGAAGCGAAAGATTTGATTCCTTCTGGACCACAATTGTAAGAAGATTAAAAGAGTCAATAACCAAGAATCAAGATTTTAGATTCAAGACTTATAGATAATAGAGACGAGCTAATCGATTAATTTCGGTTAGCTCGTTTTGGGTTTATAAACAACTCAGGAAAGATTAAATCAAACCTGCTATTAAATTAATTGTTAAAGCCACAACAAAAGTATTTAAAACAAAAGATATCAAACTATGAACTGTGGTTAAGCGTCTAATCTTACGTGAAGTAATATTCACATCTGCAACTTGAAATGTGCATCCTATGCCAAATGAATAATACGCGAAATCAAGATAATCAGGTTCATTTTCCTCAGGAAACACTAAACCGCCTATGTATTTATTTCCTTTTTTATCAATAGAATCATAGTATTCATGTGCATAATGAAACACATAAATAGTATGCACCATAACCCATGACAAGACCATTCCTAAAATACATGACGGAAGGAATAACACACTCTCACGAACTGTTGTATCCTTTGAAATAATGATTAATAAAACAATCAACATTCCAGCAAAGGATGAAATCAATACCATCATATTGACAAAAAACACACTTCCGTCATCTTCCGATGCTTTTTTACGTATCTGCGAAACAGTTCGCTTCACTACAACAATCCAACTACAAACTAAAAATGTTAGCGTAAAAACTATCCACGAAACCATTGCAAAAAGCAAAAGACTAGTATCATTCTCAAGAAAGAAGAATGGCAAAATCGCTAATACTAAGCTTATAATCAAGCGCATTAATGGATGCATTTGCTCTATTATATTTTTTCTTTGTAGGGTTTTTGTGCTCATGATGTAATTTGGATTAATGGAAAAAGACACAAATATAAGAATTATACTCATACCAATTATAAAATTGATATCCAATCTATTGAAATATTTTTTAGCTAATTATCAACACAATAAGAAGAGCGAATTAATTCCGAAATTGAAAACTATTTTACTTATTTTGAAGAATTTATAATTGCAAATAAAACTTAGACTGTGGTAAGTTGTTGTAATGGCATGAAGAAAACAAATAGATTAGCACAGGCAAGTAGTCCATATTTACAACAACATAGTCACAATCCAGTAGATTGGTTTGAGTGGGGCGAAGAAGCTTTGCACAAAGCGAAGGATGAACAGAAGCCTTTGTTGATAAGCATTGGTTATGCTGCTTGTCATTGGTGTCACGTGATGGCACATGAGTCATTTGAGAATGAAGAAGTTGCTGCATATATGAATGAACATTTTGTTTGTGTGAAGGTAGATAGAGAAGAAAGGCCAGATATTGATCAGATTTATATGGATGCTGCACAAATCATTTCTGGGCGTGGAGGTTGGCCATTGAATGCAGTCGCATTGCCCGATGGCCGTCCATTTTACGCAGCTACTTATTTCCCACCCAATCAATGGATGAACGTGTTGGAACAACTGCATCAAGTATATTCCAACGACCTTGAACGTGTACTCAAAGCTGCCGATTCAATAACACAAAGTATTTCCAGTCAGCCTTTTACAGACATTGCAAATGAAAAGGAATTTAAGCTAGAACAATATCACCAAGCTTTTAAAAATCATATCGGAAAGATTGATTTTGAGTTGGGCGGTTATAAAAAGTCACCTAAATTCATGATGCCAGTCGGGTTTGAATTCCTATTACAATATTACGCATTGACCAAACAAGAAAAAGCGTTAGAAGCAGTCAATAAAACACTTGTGGAAATGGCTCGTGGCGGTTTAAACGACCAATTGGGAGGTGGCTTTGCACGCTACTCAACCGATGAGCGTTGGCTGGTTCCACATTTTGAAAAAATGTTGTATGACAATGCTCAGTTGATTAGTTTAT
>JBBSCW010000037.1:0-15990 GCA_038249855.1 Bacteroidales bacterium | reverse complement strand
GGAATCGAACCGGGGACACAAGGATTTTCAGTCCTTTGCTCTACCAACTGAGCTATGGTACCTTTCTTCTTAGCGGGTGCAAATATACGGCGATTTTTTGAAATTGCAAGAGCTTTTTTAGAAAAAACTAAAAAAAGTCGACTGAATTTTTGTTTTGAATTATTTTAGTGTAATTAAGAGCTTGAATTCGTACGAAATAGGTACTTTTGTAGAAATCAAATTTCAACGTATTATTTTTCGTATATGAGTTTATCTATCGATTTGTTTATTTTAATTGGTTCAGTTTTATTGTTTTTTAGTCTAGTTGTTGGGAAAACGGGCTATAAATTTGGAGTTCCTACCTTACTTGTATTTCTTTTAATTGGTATAGGAGCAGGTGGCGAGGGCTTAGGACTCCAGTTTGGTTCACCTTATGTGGCTCAATATATTGGGGTAGTGGCATTGTCTATAATATTGTTCTCTGGTGGTTTAGATACTCGCTTTTCCGAAATCCGACCGATAGTATTACCAGGAATTGTGCTAGCTACATTGGGTGTGATGCTCACAGCACTTGTTACTGGTTTTTTTATTTATTGGCTTACCAATAGTCTGTTTCATTCTGTCACTTTCTCGTTGTTAGAATCACTTTTGTTGGCTGGCGTTATGTCATCAACCGATTCTGCTTCAGTGTTTTCCATACTTCGTTCGCGTGGACTTTCGTTGAAAGAGAATCTACGACCTTTACTTGAATTAGAGAGTGGAAGCAACGACCCCATGGCTTTTATGATTACTATAGTCTTAGTTCAGTTGCTTCAAACACCCGACGTTAGTGGCTGGGAAGTCTTGTTTCTTTTTCTTAAACAGTTGACATTAGGAGTGGTATCTGGTTTTGTTTTGGGAAAAATAGCGGTGAGAATTATCAATAAAATTAATCTTGATAATGATGCCCTTTATTCGGTGTTGTTGCTCACAGTGATGTTTTTTCTATATGGATTTACAAGTTTTATAGGTGGAAATGGCTATTTAGCGGTTTATGCTGGGGGTTTACTGATTGGCAATCATCGTTTCGTACACAAAAGAAGTACCCTCAAGTTTTTTGATGGACTGACTTGGTTGTTTCAAATTGTAATGTTTCTATCCTTAGGTTTGTTGGTTAATCCTTCGGAGCTACTGCCCATTGCTGGTGTAGGTTTGTTGGTAGGTTTATTTCTAATCGTAGTGGCTCGTCCAGTTGCAGTTTTTATCTCGCTTTTACCCTTCAAAAAATTTAGTTTCAAAGCACGATTATTTACTTCTTGGGTAGGTTTACGGGGTGCTGTGCCTATTATTTTTGCTACCTATCCTTGGATTAGCGAAATTCCAAATTCCAAAATGATATTCAATATCGTATTTTTTATTACCATTTTGTCCTTAGTCGTCCAAGGAACAACCATTTCCACCATGGCAGGTTGGCTTAAACTTTCGTTAGCAGTGGCTCCCAGAAGAAAATTAAAGGAATTTGATGTAGAGTTTTCCGAAGAAATAAAATCGGCCATGTGCGAGATAACGGTAAATGATACTATGTTGAAGAACGGACGGCGTGTAATGGATGTTTCGATGCCCGAGCAAACCTTATTGGTTATGGTAAAGCGAGATCACAAATATTTTATCCCTAGGGGAAATACATTACTTGATATTGGTGACTCCTTGTTAATTATTACTGACAATGAAGATGCAATGCGCGAAACACAAAGACTTTTGGGAGTGATTGTGAAGGTGTAGACGAGGGCAGAGGCTTAGGCAAAGGCGGAAATGCACGCAAAATAGGAAAGAAAATAAAGTAATATGCCAATGTGCTAATATGCCAATATCATGTAACTATTATCCCTTCAAAATTCAAATGGAGTATGTCGATGGTACATTCCGATATGTCGGATGGTACATTCCGATTTATCGGAAACATTCCGCTTTTGCGGGACTCTTCAAATCTCAAACTCTTCAAACGAACACCAAACGCTGTCACCAAACGCTGTTACCAAACGCTGTTACCAAACGCTAAACACGAAACGCTGAACACGAAACGCTAAACACAAAACACTTAACGCAAAACACAATTTTTTTTTGTACTTTTGCAGCTTAAAAAAAATATAAAATTACGAATGAATAGAATCCGCAATTTTTGCATTATTGCCCATATCGACCACGGAAAGAGTACTTTAGCCGACCGTTTGTTGGAGTATACCAATACAGTAACCGGTAAAGAAATGCAGGCACAAGTGCTTGATAACATGGACTTGGAACGTGAAAAAGGCATCACTATTAAAAGTCATGCCATTCAAATGAACTATAAACTGAATGCTGAAGAATATATTTTCAATTTGATTGATACCCCAGGACACGTAGATTTTTCTTATGAAGTTTCTCGTTCGATTGCTGCATGCGAAGGTGCATTACTCATTGTAGATGCTACTCAAGGCATTCAGGCTCAGACTATTTCGAATCTATACATGGCTCTTGAGCACGATTTGGAAATAATACCCATCATGAATAAAATGGACATGGATAGTGCTATGCCCGAAGAAGTTGAAGATCAAATTGTTGAATTGTTAGGTTGTAAAGCCGAAGATATTTTACGTGCCAGTGGTAAAACAGGCTTGGGGGTCCACGAAATTCTCGAAGCTATCGTATCGCGAGTTCCTGCACCAAAAGGAGATCCTGATGCACCATTACAATGTTTGATTTTCGATTCAGTTTTCAATTCATTTCGGGGAATCATTGCCTATTTCAAAATTGAAAATGGTACGATTCGCAAAGGTGATTTAGTGAAATTTGTAAACACAGAAAAGGAATATAATGCCGACGAAATAGGTGTCCTAAAACTTGAAATGTCGCCCACGCAAGTGTTAAGTGCTGGCGATGTGGGTTATATTATTTCTGGTATCAAAACTTCCAAAGAAGTAAAGGTAGGAGACACGATTACGCACGTAAAACGCCCCTGTCCTAAGTCTATTGAAGGTTTTCAGGAAGTTAAACCTATGGTTTTTGCAGGTGTTTATCCTATAGAAACCGAAGATTTTGAAGACCTAAGAGCTTCTATCGAGAAGTTGCAACTCAATGATGCTTCGCTTACTTTTGAAGCTGAATCATCGGTGGCTTTGGGTTTTGGTTTTCGTTGCGGCTTTTTAGGAATGCTTCACATGGAAATCATTCAGGAACGCCTCGACAGAGAGTTCGATATGAGTGTAATTACCACCGTACCAAACGTTTCGTATAAGGTTTATACCAATAAAAATGAATTGATTGAAGTACATAATCCAGCGGGACTGCCTGATTTAGTGAGCATCGATCGCATTGAAGAACCTTATATCCGTGCATCAATAATTACTAGAACCGATTATATTGGACAAATAATGACTTTGTGTTTGGGAAAACGAGGAGATCTTATCAAGCAAGATTATATTTCGGGCAATCGCATGGAATTGATTTATGATCTGCCTTTGGGTGAGATTGTATTTGATTTCTACGACCGACTCAAAAGTATTTCCAAGGGTTATGCTTCCTTCGATTATCACATGAATGGTTATCGTCCTTCAAAATTGGTGAAACTCGATATTTTGCTGAATGGTGAACCCGTTGATGCTCTCTCATCTTTAATCCACGTCGATAATGCTGTTTCTCTGGGACGTCGCATGTGCGAAAAATTGAAAGAGTTAATCCCTCGCCAGCAGTTCGATATTGCTATTCAGGGAGCTATTGGAGCCAAAATCATAGCTCGCGAAACTATCAAGGCAGTGCGCAAAGACGTTACTGCCAAATGTTATGGAGGTGATATTAGTCGTAAACGTAAATTGCTCGAAAAACAGAAAAAGGGTAAAAAACGTATGAAGCAAATTGGGAACGTAGAAGTTCCCCAAAAGGCATTTTTAGCAGTACTTAAATTAGATTAGAAAACCTATTTTTAGTGTTTTAATATAAGATGTTTTTAACGGTTTTGCTGAGAATGTTTTTGCGAATGCTAAATTATTCATTATATTTACAAGAAAATTATTTTTGAATTTTCTTGAAACAATAAAATAAAACCATGTTGTCAAAACTCCAAGGACATATTTCGCAGATAATTGGTCCCGTTATAGATGTTTTTTTTCAATTGAGCGAAAAGGAAAATCAGAAATTACCTGCTATCAATGAAGCGCTAAGTATTGTTAGACCTAATGGGAAGATATTAATCGTTGAAATACAACAACATATAGGCGAACATACCGTTCGAACTATCGCTATGGACTCAACTGATGGACTATACCGTGGATTGGCAGTCAATGCCCTAGGAACTGCTATTTCGATGCCTGTTGGTAATCAGGTGAAAGGCCGATTGATGAATGTTATTGGCGAGTCTATTGATGGGATGAAAGAACTCGAGATGAAAGGTGCTTATCCCATCCATTGCGATCCGCCTAAATTTGAAGACCTTACTACTTCCGACGAAGTACTCTTTACAGGAATCAAAGTAATCGACTTATTAGAGCCTTATGTAAAAGGTGGAAAAATTGGATTATTTGGAGGAGCTGGTGTTGGCAAGACAGTGATTATTATGGAATTAATCAATAATATAGCCAAGGGTCATAGTGGCTTTTCAGTTTTTGCAGGGGTAGGTGAACGTACGCGTGAAGGGAACGATTTACTTCGCGAAATGATAGAATCTGGCGTTATAAAGTATGGCGATGAGTTCAAGAAAAGCATGGAAGAGGGCAATTGGGATTTATCGAAAGTTGATTACAAGGAATTAGCGAAATCACAAGCTACCTTGGTTTTTGGTCAGATGAACGAACCGCCCGGAGCACGTATGTCAGTTGCATTATCGGGTTTAACTGTTGCCGAATCGTTTCGGGATGGTGTAAACGATGACAAAACCGAAGGTAAAACCGAGGGCGGACAAGATATTTTGTTTTTCATTGATAATATTTTCCGTTTTACTCAAGCAGGCTCCGAAGTTTCCGCATTACTAGGTCGTATGCCTTCTGCTGTTGGTTATCAACCAACTTTGGCTACCGAAATGGGACGAATGCAAGAACGTATTACTTCTACTAAAAATGGTTCAATTACTTCGGTGCAAGCCGTTTATGTGCCTGCCGACGATTTGACAGATCCTGCACCAGCAACCACTTTCTCGCATTTGGATGCAACCACGGTATTGAGCCGAAAAATATCGGAATTAGGAATTTTCCCCGCAGTTGATCCACTCGAATCAACTTCGCGAATACTCAATCCGTTGATAGTAGGAGAAGAGCATTACGAAACTGCCCAGCGTGTAAAGAATATTCTTCAACGCAACAAAGAATTACAAGATATTATTTCGATTTTGGGTATGGAAGAACTTTCTGACGAAGATAGAACTACCGTAAACAGAGCTCGAAAAATTCAGCGTTTTCTGTCGCAACCTTTTGCCATGGCTTCTCAGTTTACAGGCGTTCCAGGCGTAATGGTGAGCATAGAAGAAACTATCCGAGGTTTCAAAATGATACTAGATGGACAGTTGGATGAACTTCCTGAGATGGCATTTCTGAATGTTGGAGTTATTGACGAAGCCATTACCAAAGGACACATTCTTATGAAGCAAGCTCGTAAATCGACTCACGTTTAAGTGTTTCATTGCAAAGAAGAAAATATGAAGTTAGAAATAATTACTCCCGAAAAAATGTTTTATTCAGGTGAAGTAAGTATAGTTACTTTACCAGGTATGGATGGACATTTTTCTTTACTCGAAAACCATGCACCCATTATTTCGTGGTTGATTGCTGGGAAAATATCATATCGAGACGAAAATGGATTATCAGAATTTTATATTGAAAACGGAGTTGTAGAATGCAAACAAAACGAGGTAACTGTTTGTACCGAATTAATGCAGCAACCATGAAAAAGTTAAAGCAAAAATTAATAATACTTTTAACCCTTATCATTCTTGTCTTAGGTTGGGGTACTGCTGGCGTAATGACAAGTTTTTTTCAAATGGAGCTGTTTCAGGCTTACGCTTATATCCCAGTTCTATTTTTTATAAATGGGCTACTCACTGTCAACATCTTACTTAGTACTGATATTAACAATGATAGGAAAATAACTAATCTTTATATGCTGCTTAAATTGCTTAAATTTATATTTATAGGAGTTTTGGCTTTTGTGTATTTGTACTTTTTGAAAGTTGATAAAAGTAGTTTTATAATTGTTATCGGAATTTTTTATCTTTTCTATCTTGCTTTTGAAACCTATACTTTTATGAGTTTCGAGAAAGAAGCAAAAAAAATAAAACATGAGCAATAAGCACAAAATAGTCATTATATGCTGTTTGCTTTTCGGAATGTTTGTCCAACTGTCAGCATCTGAAAAGCAGAAAGAACATGCTGCTCCGACTATTAATGTCAAAGAATTTATTTTACAACACATTTCTGATGCTTACGAATGGCATCTATTCGATGTGGGCGAAAAGCATGTTTCCGTACCATTACCGATAATTGTTTACAGCAGTTATACGGGTTGGCACGTATTTATGTCGTCGGCCTTCCACAACGAAAACAATGAATATCAAGGACTTCAAATAGCTTATGAAGGGGAGTATAAAGGCAAAATAATTGAGAAAACTCTCGATGGTCAAGTTGTTAAGCCTTTCGACATTTCGATAACCAAAAACGTATTTTCTTTACTTTTCAGTAGTACTTTGCTTATTTTCATAATATTACTAGTAGCCGCATCGTACCGTAAACATGGTTTTCGGAATAAGCGAGGTTTTATTTTGATGATGGAAATGTTGATTGAAAACATCAATGATGAAGTAATAAAACCTTCGATAGGTAAAGGATATGAGAAATACTCACCTTATTTATTGACTGTCTTTTTCTTTATTTTTATCAATAATCTAATAGGAATAGTTCCACTTTTTCCTGGTGGTGCTAATGTTACAGGTAATATTGCCGTAACATTTGTATTGGCTTTTATCACTTTTCTGATTGTCAATATATCAGGTACTAAGGAATATTGGCGAGAAATTCTATGGCCGGATGTCCCTCTGTGGTTAAAAGTGCCAATACCATTAATGCCAGCAATTGAACTGATAGGGATTTTTACAAAACCTTTTGCCCTGATGCTGCGTTTATTTGCTAATATTATGGCTGGACACGCTATTGTTTTAGGACTCACATTTTTGGTGTTTATTACAGTGAGTATGGGACCAGCAATGAACTCAAGCATGACAGTATTATCAGTTGTTTTTAGTGTCTTTATGGGATTCGTGGAATTATTGGTAGCCTATATTCAAGCATTGATATTTACATTATTATCGGCTGTATTTATTGGATTAGCTCGTGTGGAGCCTCATTCACATCGCAAGTAAACTTATTATAAAACAGATAGAAATTAATAAAAACTTAGCCTAAATTGGTTGGAAATGATTTTCAAACTCATTGTCAAGGGCTTCATTAAAACTAAATAATATGTTAATTACAATTTTATTGCAAGTGGCTGCCGCAAGCGGTTTGGCACAATTGGGAGCTGGGCTTGGAGCCGGAATTGCAGCTGTGGGTGCTGCCATCGGAATTGGGAATATAGGTAGCTCTGCTATGGAGGGTATCGCTCGTCAGCCCGAAGCAGCTTCTGATATTCGTAACAATATGATTATTGCTGCTGCATTAATTGATGCCGTTGCACTGTTTGCTATCGTAGTTTGTGGATTTATTATTATTTAAGTTGTTGTAATTATGATAGTTATAATTTCGATTTAAACAGAGCTTTAATTACTTCATATTTTATTATTGATAGCTTACTCCTAAGAAACATTTTTTTTAGACAGGATTTAATAGATTTATAAGATGAATAATTAGTTTTATAATATTTCAGAATTAAGTAGGAGGATTAAACTGCCATCAACTTTACAAATAGTAAATTGTAAATGTTTAAATTGTAAATTCTTTTTTTTGCTATTTTGTATTCCAAACAGTCTGCTCGATTAGTACTGTTTTCAACTTGATTTTTTGTACACAACTAATTTTCTTAGTTATGAATATATTAATGCCCGATTCAGGACTGTTGTTCTGGATGACGATTTCATTTGGAATTGTCGTATTTATCCTCGTTAAATTTGGTTTTCCCATCATTTTAAAAATGTTGGCTGAACGCAAGTATTATATTGACGAGTCCTTGTTGATGGCCGATAAAGCTCGTACTGAATTAGACTTGGTGAAGGCAGATGGGGAACTGATTATTGAAAATGCCAAAAAGGAATACAAAAAAATCATGAACGATGCTGCCAATCTTAATAAAACTCTGATAGAGGAAGCCAAGGTTAAAGCAAATATCGAAACACAAAAATTGATTGAGGAGGCACGTGTACAGATTTTGCACGAAAAAAATGATGCAATACGTGATATTCGTAGGCAGGTTGCCTTTTTATCAGTGGATATTGCCGAAAAGGTATTGCGGGATAAGTTAAATCAAAAAACAGAACAACAAGCCTTATTAAATAGATTAATCGACGATATAACATTCACTAAATCATAAAAGCTTACAATGAATCAAGGACTTATATCAATGCGATATGCACGTGCGTTGTACGACTTTGCCAAGCAGGAACAGGTTGAAGAGACTGTTTATAGCTTGTCGAAAGACCTGATTCGTGTGTTTTCGGAAAATGAAAATATGAAGTTGATTCTTGCGCATCCATTAATGGCTAAAAGTAAAAAGAGAGCTTTACTTTTAAGTATTGTGGATAAGTATAATTGCCCTGTTTTTGTGAAATTTATTGATTTAGTGCTGAATAACAATCGAGAAGATCACTTGCAACTATTTTTGCTTAAATTCGTTGACTATTATCGGGAGCTAAATCATATTTATGCTGGCAAATTGGTAACTACCATAAAATTGGATGATGAAACCGAAAAAAGACTATTCAAAGTGTTTGATTTGCAAGATCATATTACCCTTGAAATTGAAAAAATAGTTGATCCTGAAATCTTAGGTGGTTTTATGTTGGAGGTGCATCAACTCAGGTGGGATGCTTCGGTAGCTTCGCAACTGAAAAAAATTAAATCGGAGTTTAAAGAACATAATAGCAAAAGTTTATCCTGAAAATTGAGATTTAAAAATGCTTAATAAGTTAAATACAATCCATTCAAAGCAATGACAAATAATATAAAAGTTAGCGAAGTTTCAGAAATTCTCAGGATGCAACTTGAATCCATGGACACTGGCGTGCAGTTCGACGAGATTGGTACTGTACTCCAAGTGGGCGATGGTGTTGCTCGAATTTATGGCCTGAACAACGCTGAGGCAAATGAATTGATTGAGTTTGAAAATGGCTCAAAAGCGATTGTAATGAATCTTGAAGAGGATAACGTAGGAGCCGTTTTGTTGGGAGGTATAAGTGAAATCAAAGAAGGTTTTTCGGTAAAGCGGACTAAGAAAGTTATTTCTATTCAGGTTAGCGAAAAAATGTTGGGAAGGGTCATCAATCCGTTGGGTGAAGCCATAGATGGTAAAGGAAAAATTGGTGGTGACTTGCATGAAATGCCTTTAGAACGTAAAGCTCCGGGGGTGATTTTTCGCCAGCCTGTTATTGAACCTCTTCAAACTGGAATTAAATCGATAGATGCCATGATTCCTATTGGACGTGGACAACGTGAGTTGATTATTGGCGACCGTCAGACAGGAAAAACAAGTATTGCTATCGATACAATTATCAATCAAAAAAGTAATTTTGAGAATGCTAAACCAGTTTATTGTATTTACGTTGCCATCGGTCAAAAAGGATCATCGGTTGCAACTATTGTGAATACTTTAAGAGAACATGGGGCGTTGGATTATACGGTTATAGTGGCGGCAAATGCTTCCGATCCTGCTGCATTACAATATTATGCTCCTTTTGCGGGTGCAGCTATTGGTGAATTTTTCAGGGATACGGGTAGACATGCTTTGGTCGTTTACGATGATTTATCGAAACAAGCAGTTGCATATCGCCAAGTTTCACTCATTTTGCGTCGACCATCGGGTAGGGAGGCTTATCCGGGCGATGTTTTTTACTTGCACTCTCGTTTGTTAGAAAGAGCTGCTAAAATTATTTCGCAACAAGAAATTGCCGAACAGATGAACGACTTGCCTGAGTGTTTGATAGGGAAAGTCAAAGGTGGTGGTTCACTTACAGCTTTGCCTATTATTGAAACGCAGGCGGGTGATGTTTCGGCTTATATTCCTACCAATGTAATTTCGATCACTGACGGACAGATATTTCTCGATACCGATTTATTTAATCAAGGAAACCGACCTGCCATTAATGTCGGAATTTCTGTGTCGCGTGTGGGTGGAAATGCCCAAATAAAATCGATGAAAAAGGTTGCAGGAACGCTAAAAATAGATCAGGCTCAATACAGGGAACTCGAAGCATTTACAAAGTTTGGAGGCGATTTGGATGCAGTAACTGCCATGACTATCAACAAGGGACAAAAAAACACACGTTTATTGGTTCAACCTTTACACGCTCCAATGTCAGTCGAAAATCAAGTAGCAATTTTATACTGTGGCACGAAAGGTTTGTTGAGTAATATTCCATTAGCACAAATTCATGAATTTCAGAAACAGTTCTTATTAGTTTTGGAATTTTCTCATCGTGCTGATGTACTCGATGTACTTAAAAGTGGAGTTATCAACGATGATGTTACAAAGATTATAGAAAATGTTGCTGAATCGGTTATTAAACAGTTGACAATCAATTGACTAGTCTCTTATTTTCTTTAAAAAACTAATTTATGTGGCAAAAAATTATTGATTTTAAGTACTTAATCGTAGCAAAGTATTATTTTTTAGGAATAATATTGGCTGTAATTGTTTATCAATTTTCAACCAAATTAATGCTCAATATGGGACTTGACTTTGGCTTATTATTTGAAAAGGAACTTTTTATACATATTATTTCAATGTTAATAGGGGGTTTTGTTGGCGGACTTCTTTTCTTATGGATGATAGTTAATAAAAATGCCCGACTGAATGAGGAAATATCATATAAAACTACAATTGTAGGGAATTATAAAACATTCTTTATAAGAAATGTTCTTGCTTTTTCGCTGGGCGGCCTGGTTTCTAAATTGACTATCAAATTATTAGATTTATCAAGTTATGAAAATTATGCTCAGAATCTATTTTCAAAGGATTTTATAATAGGCTGTTTTGGAATGATTTTAGCAATGACAGTATTCTCATTTTTATTATCTATTGGAATCATAAAACGGTTGAATTTACTTTATGGTAAATGATAGGTTGCTGTTCTATAATTTTTTAGTTACTTAATTTTTAAAAGATTTCTATTATCAAGTGGGTTCATTAAAAGAAATAAAAACAAGAATTCAATCTGTTAAATCGACGCAGAAAATTACTTCGGCGATGAAAATGGTTTCCTCTGCCAAACTGACAAAGGCACAGCGGACTATTAGTAATTTTTATCCATATCAACAGAAAATGAATGAATTGCTTCACAATCTTTTATTGGATAAGGATGAAGAAGTTCATTCAGTTTTTGCCCACGAACGAGAAATCAAGCATGTTGCAATTGTAGTTTTTGCCTCGAATAGCAGTCTTTGTGGGAGTTTCAATGCGAATGTAACCAAAATGCTACTTACGGCTTTGGAGAAATATAAATCGATAGATAGAAAAAATATTGTTTTGTATCCTGTTGGGAAAAAAATTGCAAAAGCTTGTTCAAAATTAGAATACAAAATTGCAGGTGATTTTGAAAAAATAGCCGATAAACCCAATTACGATGATCTTTGTAGTCAAATTACCGATGTCTTGATGCATAAGTTTGAAAATGCAGAAGTTGACAGAGTGGAAATGATTTACCATCATTTTCAGAGCAAAGGTTCACAAATTTTACTCAACGAAGCTTTATTACCATTCAAACTACCAACTACAACTGGAAAAGTGGCAATTGCAGATTATATAGTCGAGCCTGACACCGATACCCTTTTGTTAGAATTAATTCCCAAAGTACTGCGTATAACCTTATTTACAGCATTACTCGACTCAAACGCCTCTGAACATGCGGCTCGACTTATAGCCATGCAAACGGCTACCGACAATGCTGATGATTTGTTGTCCGAACTGTCAACTCAATACAATAAGCTACGCCAACAAGCCATAACCAACGAACTTCTAGATATTGTTGGTGGTTCGTTTGCTTAAATTCTAATCAGATTCCTTTCTTGTAATTTATTGCAATACAAATGCTTATTCAATTTTTACAAATTTCTTAGTTTCTGATTCGTAGTTAAAAACTTCACCAGTCAAGATATTATAATACCATCCCAAAATTTCCAACTCACCTGCTTTAAATTTTTCAAGAATATAGGGGTAAGTGAGTAAATGATTCATTTGCTCCACTACATTAAGTTGCTCTGTCATCCATTCTCGCACATCAGGATCGGCAATTCGTAGTTTTAGCATCTTATCCTTCACGCCTTTGGCTAATTCCAACCACTTTTTGGTATGTGGGATTTCACTCATTAATTTATCGGGAGTAAATAAAGCATTGCAACCCCCACAATTAGAATGACCACAAATTAGGATAGTGCTTACATTCAAAATCTTCACAGAATATTCAATGGCCGAGGTTGTTGCTAAAAACTCTTCTGATTCACGGTAAGGAGGCACTAAATTGGCAATATTACGTATCACAAAAAGTTCGCCGGGTAGAGTTCGCGTTATTAAGTTGGGTACTAATCGGGAATCTGAACAACCTATAAATAAGGTATGAGGTTCTTGATTTCGACCAATTTTTTCAAATAATTCATGATGTTCCTTATAATCGTTCGTATTAAATTCTTTTACTCCGTCGAAAAGTGATTGCATACGCTGTTTTTTATAGATAGTTGAATGTCAGTCTTTAATAATAATTGAAAATTCGATTGCATTATCAAAAGTTAAAACATTTTATTCGTTCTTCTTGTTCAGTTCAATGACTTCAAGTTGTTGAATTTTTTCACCGTCTATTTCAAATCGAACCAAAGTTTGCAGCAAATGAAAACCATATTTACCAGCAGCACCTGGATTAATGTGCAATAAATCAAGTGTTTTGTCATATTTCACCTTCAATATGTGCGAATGCCCACAAACGAACAGTTTAGGAGGTTGCCGATAAATTTCGGGACGTACGGCCGCATCATATTTCCCCGGATAGCCACCAATATGAGTCATCCACACCTTAACGCCTTCGCACATAAAGCGATTGTGTTGCGGAAATTGAGTGCGAATTTCATAACCGTCAATATTGCCCCAGACAGCTCTCAAAGGCTTAAATTTTAATAGTTTATTTGTCACTTCGAGCGATCCAATATCACCACAATGCCAGACTTCATCGCAATCGGCAAAATGTTCAAAAATACGTTCATCGAGTAATCCGTGGGTGTCGGATAATAGGCCAATTCGTTTCATTATAGGTAAATTTTAATTTAATATTGATATAGTAAAGGTTTGCAAATGTACGAATAAAATAATATGGTAAATGAAAGAGATTTTTTTATTGCATATCGATATTTAAAATAGTTCATTTATAATCAAATGAGATAATATTAACTTAAAAGACATTGTATTATGTTTTAAAACTTGTTCAATATTGATACTAATGTAAGATTAAATACTAAATTTGCACTTGAAAAAAAATAATAAGCAAAATATATATTCTTATGAATTCAAAACTGCAAGAATTAACTGATAAAATTTATTTAGAAGGTGTGGAGAAAGGCAATTCCGAAGCTAAACAAATAGTTGAGAATGCTGAAAAACAAGCTGCTGAAATTATTGCAGATGCCAATGCCGAAGCTGCACAAATAAAAGCCAATGCCGAAGAAGCCGCTGCCGAATTATCAAAAAATACGCAATCGGAACTTAAACTTTTTGCTCAACAGTCTGTTAATGCTCTCAAAACGGAGATTACAGATTTACTTAGCGGCGCTATTGTTTCTGAATCGGTAAAAGCAGCTACTTCCGATAAAGCATTTATGCAAAAAACTATTTTGACTTTAGTGCAGGAATGGGTGAAATCAGACTCATTAACTATCGAAGCAAAAGATGCCAAAGCTTTGAAGGATTATTTTGTGGCCAATGCAAAAGACTTGCTGAATAAGGGCGTGACTATCTCGGAAGCCAATGGAGTGAAAGCCGATTTTGCAATCACCTCAGCCAAAGATGGTTACAAGATTACTTTCGGTGAAGAAGAATTTATTGCTTATTTCAAAGAATTTTTACGTCCGAAATTAGTGGAAATGCTGTTTTAGTTAACGAGGAAACAAGTAAACAGGAAGGCTAAGGCTGAGGCAAAGGCTAATCTTGCAAATTCCAAACTCTTCAAACGCTAAACACTAAACGCTGAACGCTAAACGCCGAACACAAAACGAAAGAATGAACTACTATTACCTTATTGCAGGATTACCTGACTTACAGCTTGATAGCGACAAAACTTACCTTCCACTTGCAGCGTTGAAGATAGAACTGTTAGAACAGCTCTCGGAAGCAGATGCACGACTGTTGAAATTGGTTTTTGCGAAGTTCGATAACGACAATTGGTTGAAGTATTTGCAGAATAAAGAAGCACATTTGAACCAACTTGGTAACTTGCAGTCCACTGATTTGGAACAATTACATGGGCTAATGCAGGAATTTGAAAATCCCAAAGATAGCCGTTTACTTCCCTACGTACATACATTTTACAATAATTATAACGCAGAAAATTTTCTTACTCAAGGCTTGAGCCATGAGGATTATCTTTCAGGTTTATACTATGAATTCGCCATGCAAAGCGGTAATTTATTTTTGCGTGATTGGTTTGAGTTTAACCTGAATATCAACAATGTACTTACTGCTATTGCTTGCCGAAAACATGGTTTTGATATGCGAACGCTAGTGATTGGCGACAACGAAGTGGCTCAAACAATCCGAAGTAGCAATGCCCGTGATTTTGGTTTACAAGGAATTTTCGAACAGTTGGATGCCGTGTTGCGAATTGCTGATGAACCCAATTTACTTTTGCGTGAGAAACAAATTGATGCACTTAAATGGCAATGGCTGGATGAGCATACTTTTTTTAATTATTTTGGTGTGGAAAAAGTATTGGCATTCGTACTGAAATCAGAATTATTGGAGCGGTGGAAAACTCTTTCCGTAGAAAAAGGAACTGAAATTTTCAGAGAATTGCTTGGAAGCTTGAAAGAAGGAGTTAATTTTGAAGAAGCGGATTAAGAATTTAAAAATGTAATTTGTTTCAGTACATAATAATTTTTTATTTTTATGGAAGTTATAGCTGTTCAGAATAAGATTTTTTCTTTAAGAGGTAAGCAAGTAATGCTTGACTACGATTTGGCTGAGATGTATTGCGTTGAAACGAAAAATTTAAATTTGAGCGTTAAACGTAACCTCAATAGATTTCCGCAAGACTTTATGTTTCAGCTTAATAATGAGGAATGGGATAGTTTGAGGTTGCAATTTGAAACCTCAAAACGAGGCGGTCGTAGATATTTGCCTTATGCATTTACAGAACAGGGAGTTGCGATGTTGTCTGGAGTAATAAATTCTGAAACAGCAATAGATGTTAATATTGCTATAATGAGAGCATTTGTAGCAATCAGGCAATTTGCATTAGGTTATGCTGAAATTAATAAAAAACTTGATGAATATATGGTTGATAATGATATGAGAATAGCTGAAATTTTAGATATATTTACTGAAATGAATTCTCAAAAGCAAAAACCATTGAATCCAGTAGGATACACAGCAAAAAGAAAAGAAGAATAAATAGATAAAATAAACAAATATATAGTCAAATCATTATTGATTTTTTGAGGTCAATACAGAAAGGCACAATAATAAATTTATGTCAACAAAAGGAAAAGTAAAAGGGATTATTTCCAACTTAGTTACAGTAGAAGTAGATGGACCCGTAGCTCAAAATGAAATATGCTATATCGAGTTAGATGGCCAAAAACTAATGGCCGAAGTGCTGAAAGTGAATGG
>JBBSCW010000036.1:0-16080 GCA_038249855.1 Bacteroidales bacterium | reverse complement strand
CACAATTTGAGTCTGTATCAAGTCGGTCAATTCCCGTGCTGTCCAGCGTGAGTATTTGTTTTCATACGCACTTTTTCCGTCATTATTGCTAACGCTGTAAATCCCTAATGTTCCGATTATTGAGTCGTTGTAGGTTGTGCCTGCATCACTGTGAAAAGCGAAAGCCATATCAATTGGGACTCCCAAGCCAGCTTTTTGTGGTAAAACAGAGGAACCACCAGCTATGTAATTGACCCACAAAGCTCTCGATTGAAAATCATCTGCATAGTCGTTTGCTCCTTTATTTTTGCTGTAAATGCTGTCAGGCATACCTGCCCATTGCAACCAATAGCGAGCAGCTTCGGTGTAACGTGGATATCCGCTTGTAGTAGGTGGATATAAATTAATAGGTACTATTTTACTGTTTTCGTAATTTGTACTATCAGAACTTTTGAAATTTGGAATTGTGCCATCCTCATTTGGATAACGAGCAATATTTCCTGAACCACCCCCAATTTTCACCGCATCTGCTGTTACATATTTATTTCCAAAATCGCTATAATTCGATAATACGACCTTGAAATGCTTATTTCTACCTTTATCAAAATTAAAAAATCCTAAAAACAACCAAGTTCCACCATTCATGGTTTGGTTTACCTTAAATTCCGTTTTTCCTCCCCGATGATAAACGGTGTAACGAGCATCAGGACAGCTATTTTCTACTGTTTTGTATGAAACATAAACTCCATAATAACCTTCTTCGGGAATAGAGGGAATCCATTCTGCATAACTTAATTCGTCATCATCATCAATGGTTTGAGCACTTTTATAAGTCCCCATACTAAAAGGATTTTCACCTTGTGTGTAGGTTTTTTTAGGATTTGCAAATCCACCCTCCATAGATATCCAGTTTTTTCGGTCGGTGGATTCGTGATACCTGCTGTGATTATCTTCATCGTCATTATCGATAATCAATTCGTGATCTTGCGTATCGCGTTCGCGGGGTAGGAGTACAGTGGCACCAGCATTTTCGAGCATGGGAACCAAGTAAGGTAACACGTAAGATTGTGTATATATGTCTTCTACCGTTTGAAAAAGTGTAGCTCTTTGCCAAATCCAACGTCCTTCTTTTTGATTGTAATATCTGCCGTGACTTTGCCAAAGTGCGATATGACGGTTTTCCAAGCCATACTTTATGGTATTGGGCTTCGATAAGTTAGTCAACAAAGGTAATTGAGCCGACGAAGTTTTAAAAAGTCTTAGTTGATCAAAGTCTTTTTCACGATAAAAATTAGGAATAAGCTCCTGAATTGGCATTTTATCTGATATGCACAGGATTGAATATTCAGGAAATTTTTCTTTGAGCATATACCCCAACATTTCATAAATGCGTTTTACATTTTCGGGTCGTAACGGGATTTGCGATAAGTTTTCGGATGCCTTAATCACAACGGTTTTGCTTTTAGAGTCTGCTTCAATAGTTTCAACCTTGACTTTCCCCACTGATGCATATTTGTTAGCAATGACCGTAAGTGAGTCGCTTAATTGTTTTTCAATTATATTCTCAGCGTGTAAATTAAGGCTGATAAAACAAACTAAAATTATTGTTTTGAATATTTTCATTTCTATTTTTGTAAAGTGTTTTGAGCAAGTTTGTTGTTAAATGCAGCCCAATCTAAATTCCAAGGGTCTGATTTTCTTTCGCTTGCTATATCGCTGTGTCTCAATAAATACTTGATTTTATGTTTGGTATTCAATTGACTTACCAAATCAACAAGTGCATTTGTTTGTTCCTCGGTTGGCGGTTCGGTGAAGGATGTAACGACTTCTATTCCGATTGAACATTTATTCACAGAGGTTCTACCATCAGGTAAACTGCTCTTACCAGCATGAAAAGCTATATTGTTATCATCTACCAATTGATACACGCTTCCATCACGACCTATTAAATAATGTGTACTTACTTTATATCTCCTGAATTGATTGATAATTAAATCAATATCATAAAATTCACCTCCAGAATTATTGAAAGCTGAATGTATAATAATGACATCAATATTGCGGTTTGGCATTTCACGATAGCCAAAGTTTATTTTTTTATCAATGATTTTAAGTGTTTTTTGAGCCTCAATATCGTTGCAACTTAATCCCAGAGCTATTATTAATATGCAATAAGTTCGAATTATTTTTTCATATTTCATCACTTATCATTTTTTTTATGTCGGCAATTTGCCATTCGCTAAGCATATAGGTTGCAACTTGTGGTCCAAAATAGAATCTAAAAACCACTGCATTTCCTTTTATTATAGATGAAACCATTTCTTTATTGAATGGAATTAAAAATTTTTCCTCATACCAGTTTCTGGTTGAAGTTTCAGTAGTGTTAACAGTGCTAACTTTAGTGCTGTCATTTGTAGTTGAGTTCTCTGTACTCGTCGATGTACTTGTCTTATATTCAGTATTTCTCTTGTCAATTAACAATTCATATATTAATCCATTCGCTTTCAAGAATGCTTTATTTTCTAAATCGAAAGTACTTGAATATCGATTGATGACAAAATATGCTATGAAATCTTCATTATTTTCTATCTGTATACGTTGAAAAATTACTTTCACGCTACCCACATTAAACTTATTTTCAGTTGAATGGAGATATTGAGTAACCGAAATTGTTTTTCTGCCTGTAAACTCGTCATTAAGTTTAGAATAATATGAATGATTGACAAATGAACAAGAAACCAATAAACTAGCAATTGATAAAACAATTAAAAGATGAATAGGGTTTTTCATAAAAGTTGTTATTTTATAATGAGTATTACATTAAAAGACCATTGATATACATCCACACAATATAGCGAACAAACTTGCCGGCCAACATTGAAATAGCAACTACCCACCATCGGCATCGAAAATATCCAGCGGCAACTGCAATTATATCACCAACGCCTGGAAGAAATGAGAAAAATGCAAACCAATCGCCGTATTTATTCATCTTCTCGGTAAACTTGTCAAGCTTTTCCTTCTTTATTCGCAAGTATTTTTCTATCCATTCTATTTTACCCAAATGTCCTAAGTAATAGCAACTCATACCGCCGAGCCAATTACCAGCAGTAGCCACGAATACGCATGTCCAAGCGTCCAAACCGCCAAAAACCATGCCTGTAAAAACAACTTCTGAGCTGAAAGGAACGACTGTTGCAGCCAAAAAAGAGGCAATAAATAGTCCCAAATAACCTAATCCGATTAATCCGGTCATCTAATATTCATATAAACATTGGTTATTAAGTAGGAAAAATTGATAAGAATGAAAACGTAAAAAAGGATTGCGTAAAATCCTCGTGGTTTCAATGTGAGTGGATGTGCCATAAGTATGGAACCAGTAAGTGCAACTATTAGCATAAACTCTAAATACATATTCTTGAAAATCAGCGAAAATACGAATGAGAAAATGAAAAGTAGCAATTGAAAACTGATTTTAGCCCGCGTATGTAAGGAGTCTCCTTGTAGGTTACTAATCAGACCTACAAATCCAATTCCGAAAACTAATAGCATCGAAATCAGGTAAATCAGGTGAATTGTGTCGCGGAAATTGATTGTAAAACCAAGCTCAAATCCTCCAAATAAATCGTAAACCCAGCTCATATCGGGTTGTAGAAAATATCGAACGGCAGCATATAGAATCCACGGACTCAATGCACCGATAATGGAAGCCAGCCATGTGCGTAATGATAAACTTTGTAAAATCCTGAAACCCAACCAACAAACTGGTATGATTAATATTATTGGTTCGATAAATATACTACCAACTCCTATGAAAAAACTTCCCAAAAAGGCTTGTTCTGTTGCTTCTTTGTTCCTGAACATATCGAAAAATACAAAAAACGAACCAATTATTAAGCTGATAGTGAGATGCAAACTAACTAAAATATGCGTGTCTTTCCAAACGCTTACCAACATCAAATAAATGATTACCGGCATAAAAGTTCGGGTGCGGATAATGGTGAATCGGTTATTGAGTTGTAGAATCAGCAAGGCATTTAAACCACAAATTAAAAATACAGCAATATTCAGTAACAGATTGGATTGCAAGATATTATCAAGCAGTGATGAAAGAACTGAATCGGATGAATGAGATGGGTTTACATCTAAAAAAATAAATACGATGCTCCAAATGACGATGGTAATACCGAAAACAATTACCGATAAGGATGGAGTTGGATTAATAATTTGTTTTATCGATACTTTCATATACTCTTTTCCGATATCATTTTTTTAATGTAAAAATCTTCTGAATAAAAGACAACCTACAAAAGTAAACATTCCTAGTTAGAAACGAAAACAAGTACAGATAAAATATGAATTATCTGTACTTGTTTAACTTCATTGGGTTCAAAAAATCTATTTATTTCAAACCACGTTTTTTTAATAGTGCATCTGGATTTGGATCAGCACCTCTGAAAGTTTTATAAAGTGTCATCGGATCGTTGGAATCTCCTTTTTCGAGTACATTCTGACGGAACGAAGTGGCAATCTTCTGATTGTATATGTCGCCTGATTCTACAAACGCCTGATAAGCATCGGCATCAAGTACTTCGGCCCAAGTATAACTATAATAGCCAGCAGCATATCCTCCACCAAATACGTGATTGAAATAACTACTGCGATAGCGAACGATGATTTCAGGAATCATACCGATGCGTTCCATCGTTTTTTTCTCAAATTCGTTTACGTCAAAAGCAGTGGTATCGGTCATACTATGATAATCCATATCGAGCAATGAAGCCGATAATAATTCAGTCATGGTGAATCCTTGGTTGAATGTCGAAGCTTTTTGGATTTTTTCAATCAAAGCATCAGGAATAACTTCGCCAGTTTGATAATGAATGGCATAGGTTTTCATAACTTGTGGTTCAAAACACCAGTTTTCCATAATTTGTGAAGGTAATTCTACAAAATCACGCTTTACATTGGTGCCACTTTGCGATGGATAAGTCGTCTGGGTAAGCAATCCGTGAAGTGCGTGTCCAAATTCGTGGAACATGGTTTCTACTTCGTCCATATTCAAGAGTGAAGGTTTATCAGATGTTGGTTTTGTGAAGTTACCAACATTCACAATGATTGGTCGGTGGTTTACACCATCCTTTTTGTATTGTTCCACAATGTTATTCATCCAAGCTCCCGCTCTTTTTCCAGGACGTGGGAAATAATCGGTGTACAAAATACCAATCAATGAACCATCAGCATTTGTAACTTTAAACATTTCAACATCTGCGTGGTAAGTTGGCATTCCTTCTAATTTTTCGAACTTCAAGCCATAAAGTTTTCCAGCCAATTCGAATACTCCTTTACGTACATTTTCGAGTTTGAAATATGGTCTTAATTGCTCTTCGTCTAAGTCAAATTTGGATTTACGAAGTTTTTCTGTATAATACCACCAATCCCAAGCTTCTAATTTTTCGCCTTTTCCTTCGGCATCCATCAGTTTTTGAAGGTCAAACGCTTCAATTTTTGCTTTGTTTACTGCTGGTGTCCAAACTGTTGCCAAGAAATCGTAAACTGCTTTCGGAGTTTTGGCCATGGTATTGTCCAAAATAAAGGCTGCGGGCGATTCAAATCCAAGTAATTGAGCTCTTTGAATTCTCAATTTCATGATTTTATTGATAACGGCTTTGTTGTCGTTGGCATTGTCATGATTGGCACGTGTTGTGTAAGCCATCAACAATTCCTTGCGTAATTCGCGGTTTTCGCCATATTGCAATACTGGAATAAAACTCGCTTTTTGTGTAGTAAACAACCATTTGCCTTCTTTTCCATCGGCTTTGGCTTCTTCGGCAGCGGCTTGTTTAACTCCTTCGGGTAGGCCTGCTAATTCAGCTTCGTTTTCAACTACTTTTTTGTATGCATTAGTTTCGGCCAATACATTTTGACCAAAAGCCAATTCGGCCAATCCTAATTCTTTGTTGATGCCGCGTAATTTTTCTTTGTCTTCATTGCTCAAAGCTGCACCGCTGCGAATAAAATTTTTGTAGTATTTTTCGAGTAATCTATTTTGTTCTGCATTCAAATTCAGACCACTGCGACTGTCGTAAAGTGTTTTTACCTTTTCGAACAGTTTTTCATTGAGGTATAAATTGTCGTTATGTTCCGAAAGCATTGGCGAAACTTCGTTGGCTATTTCAGCCATTTGGTCATTAGTTTCAGCAGAATAGAGGTTGAAAAATACCGACGAAACCCGAGACAACAACTGACCGCTATAATCCAATGCTTCTATGGTATTGGCAAATGTGGGAGCGTCTTTGGAATCGGCAACTGCATCAATTTCAGCTTGATGTTGTTTAATTCCTTCTTTGAAAGCTGGTAAATAATGCTCTGTTTTAATTTTTTCGAATGGTGGTGCACCATACTCGTTTTCGTAGGCCGAGAAAAACGGATTGTCGCTTTTGGCACAACTCATTAGAATCATTGCTGACATGATGATAAACGTTAATTTTTTCATTTTGATTAATTTATGTTTTATAACTGTAAGTGATTTTGTAATTATAAGTCACAAAGATAAATATATTTTTGTAATAGCACCCTCTTAGATTCTGATTTTTAATTCAATAAGAAGAAAGTTTTCAAAAATGAAGTGTAAGTTCAGACTCAATCATTACAAAACAAATCATTAATTACTTATTGATTTACAATAATAATTAATGATTTGTGAGTTTAAATTAGCTTACAGCTATTAATATGAAAGCTGAGCTAGTATTTTTGTAAGAGTTTGTAAATTACTTAAAAATATACGGCTTCAAATACTGCTAAGGCTGCTCTTTTGCCAACGAAAAGGTTTAACGTGTCGCCCGTGATTGTGTAATTATCCTGAGCAGCTTTATTCACTTTATTTCCTGATCCGCAACTTACCAAAAACACAACTAATATAAAACAGATTAAATTTCTCATTTTTTTTTTATTTAAAACACTATAATTGACTTATATACTTTGGCGCAATGCTTATGTCAAAAGCCTTGCTAATATTTCTATTTGTTGATTTTATAAAATAGATATCAACTTCCTCAGCTTTTATTTATAAGGTACAATTGCTTCTACACTGATAAATTGTGTTTTGATTGGTCTGAATTATTGCTGTAAACGGAATTTACTGTATTGATTGTATGTGATTTTTAAAAATTAGTTAAACTATTTGGATTATTTATAGTCTTTACAAGATAAATTAAACTCTAACTTTACAATTTATGATTTTCCCCATCATCAGGTATTATTTTTCTACAAATGATTTATTTGAGAATAATATTCTATCTCTTTTAACCCAAATTGATAAATCAAGAACTGTTTTCAATCTTGTTTTTTTTGGTAGTTCGGAAATTCAGAATTATAAGAATAAGTTAGAACTTATAAAGGATATTGTTCGAAACAATTTTACTGAATTTACTCCACTTACAGGTTTTGTAGTTCAGCCTTTATACACAAATAAAAAAATGGGTGTTGAAGTGCATTATCTTCCTGAAAACATATCAATCGATAATTTGCAATTTAAGAAGTTCGAAAATATTGAATATCTTATTATTAATGAATATGATGGGAAAGTGCTAGTTTTAGAAAGTGTTTTGTCTGACAGTATTTTGGAGACCATTCAAGCTCAATCTGATTCGATTTTTGAAAAAATAAATATGATATTAAATTTGGAGGTAATTCCTGTCCGAAATATCGTTCGTCAATGGAATTACATTGGTAATATCACCTCTATTACAAATGGAGTTCAACATTATCAGGCGTTTAATGATTCGAGAACCAGGTTTTATTCTCAAACTGAATGGCCAAATGGTTATCCTGCTGCAACAGGAATTTCCATGTCGATTGACATGGTTCTCGTAAGTTTAGTTGCAATCTCAGAAAAATCAGAATTGAAGGTTATTACGATAGATAATAGCTTACAAAAGCCAGCTCACAAGTACTCAAATTCAGTTTTAATAGGATCAGATTTAAAAACAACGCCTAAATTTGAGCGTGCTAAGCTAATTTTGAGAAATCAGACTGGTATGTGTTATATTTCAGGTACTGCTGCCATTCATGGAGAACAAAGTATGAATGAATTAGATGCGACCTTACAAACAAAACTAACAATCGAAAATATATTGTATTTGCTGTCAGAAAAGAATCTGGAAATTAATAATTTTAATAATAAAATTGAATTTGAGATTGAAAATGCTAGGGTTTATATTAGAAACAAAAATGATTTTGAGTCTGTAAGAGTTGAAGTTGAACGCTTTTGGAAAGACAAGGATGTGATTTATACACTTGCTAATATCTGTCGTGATGGGCTTTTGGTTGAAATTGAAGGAATTGCAAAGATTAAATTGTTGTAAATTGATTTTTTAATTTAGCTTTGTGGGCTGATTTTGTTTTATATACAGACATTATTTTGAAAAATACAGTATGAAAAAACTTTTAATGCTATACCTTTTATTTGTTCTAGTTATTCCATCGAATGCAAAAGGGATTCAGGATTTTTACGGAAAGAAAGACCTGAAAAATCACGTTTGCAATGATGAGATTTTTTTGCGCAGAACCTATCTTACTTTAACTGGTCGAATACCAAAACCTGAAATTGCTGAACAATTCCTACTTTCAAAATCACTCGACAAAAGAACTGAATTGATTAATCAATTACTTGAAACAGATGAATATGTGCATTATTTTGTAATGCGTTGGGGTGATATTTTGAGAATTAAATCGGAGTTTCCAAGCAATATGTGGCCCAATGGAGTTCAGGCATATAATCGCTGGTTGTTTGAAAGAATTAAATCAAATATGCCCTATGACAGCTTCGTGAGAGAATTGTTGCTTTCCAGCGGAAGTAATTTTCGGTCGGCGGCAGTCAATTTTTATCGTGCTTTTCCAAAACGAACTCCGGAAAATATCTACAATAATATCCAACTTTTGTTTCTCGGAAACCGCAAGCCTTCGGATGATGGAAAAATTTGTTTTTCGCAGATTATGTTCAAAAGCACAAAAGAGTGGAAAGAAGAAATTGTATATATTGACTATCATCAGAAACCTTCGATAAATTCCATTCAAATGCCCGATGGCAAATCGATTTCACTTGCAGAGGGTGATGATTGGCGCATTTCGTATGTCAACTGGCTCACTGATAAAGAAAACAGACAATTTGCGTCGGTTATGGTAAACCGTATCTGGTACTGGCTTATGGGTAAAGGTATTGTTGATGAACCAGACAACTGGAGTCCGCAAAATCCTCCTTCCAATCCGGAACTTCTCAACTTTCTGACTGATAACTTTATTTCAGAAAAATATAATGTACAATCACTTATCAAACTCATTTTAAATTCCGCCGTTTTTCAAAGCACTACAAGTCCTTATGGAGTTTACGAGCCACAAAGATTATTGTCAGAGCTGATTGTTGATGGAATTGCCGATGTAACAGGTATTCCTGATTTGTATCGGAGTCGGGTGCCCGAACCTTTTACTTTTTATCCAACGGGAACACATGCTATTGAAGTGGGTGATGCAACCGTTTCGAGTTCTGCATTAGAATTGTTTGGAAGAGCTTCGAGAGATGTTTCGCTAGAAAATCAACATATCAATAATTTGACATCAAGGCAGTTACTTTATTTGCTGAATTCGTCCGAATTGGAAGATAAAATCAGAAAAAGTCCATTATTAAGTCAGATTTATAAAAACAACACAAACCGATCTGAGATTTTAAAGCAAATTACATTGCTTACATTATCCCGTTTTCCAACAGAAAAAGAGAAGGTTCTTTTTAATGATTATGCTGAAAAAAATAATATTTCAAACAGCCAACTAGCATACGATATTATGTGGACTGCAATAAACAGTTATGAATTTTTATACAATCATTGATTGGTAATAATTAACAATTTATGAAAAAAAATACAATCATATTGCTGATAACTTTGATGGCTGTTTCATTAAAAGCACAGCAGACCAAATCAGTCATCTTAATTTATCTCGATGGCGGACCGTCTCAGACCGATACTTTCGATCCAAAACCAAATACCAGCCGTGACGTTTATGGACTATTCAAAGATAGCATCCAATCGAATGTCGCTGAAATATCTTTAGGTTCAAAATTACCTCTGTTGGCTACAGTTGCCGATAAATTCAGTTTAATAAGAAGTATGACTCATGGTGTAAATGCCCATGAAACAGCTCACTATTCAATGATTACTGGCGATTTGAACAAAGGAAATGTTGTTTATCCATCTTTCGGTAGTGTTATTGCTTTCGAGAAAAAACCAAGCTATAAAGGGATTTTGCCATCATACATTTCGTTAGTCAGTGCCAACAGTCGTTTCAACGAAGGTGGTTTTCTGGGAAATGAATATAAATCGTTTGATACAGAGGGTTCTCCCGAAAAAAACACTTTTGAAGTGGCAGGAATTATTAATAATTATGTCAAAACTGACAATCTGAAAAAAAGAGTAGATTTATTGAAATCCTTTGAAAAGGAAAGTAATTGTCAGCAAAATGCTGAAACAGCGGAAATGTTTGAATTCTATCGGCAAAAAAATATGGATTTCATTACGGGTGAAGTTCGAAATGTATTTGATTTAAGCACAGAAACGAAAGAAATGCGTGAGCGTTACGGAATGAATCGCTTAGGACAATCTTGCCTTGTAGCTCGAAAATTAGTTGAAAGTGGTGTATCTTTCATAAATGTACGCACCACGGGTTGGGATACGCATAAAGCTCATTTTCAGCGCATGAACGATATGCTTCCGGAGTTAGACAAAGCCCTATCAGCTTTATTAACAGATTTAGATGAAAAGGGATTGTTGAAAAATACGATTGTACTTTGCGGTGGTGAGTTTGGACGCACTCCCAAAGTTCAGTGGGAAGCTCCTTGGAATGGTGGTCGAACTCATTTTGGGAAAGCATTTTCATATTTAGTTGCTGGTGGTGGATTTATTCCCGGAAAAATTGTTGGAAAAACGGATAATACTGGCGAAGAAATCCTTGTAAGAAAAGTTTATCCGTGCGATTTAATTGGAACGGTTTATTTGCTACTCGGAATTGATCCTAACGGAACTTTGCCTCATCCTCTCGAGGGTAATCTTCCTATATTACCATCACTCGGCGTAAAAGATCAGAGCAATGGATTGTTGTACGAACTAATAAAAAAACAGTAAAAAATTAGAATTATGAGAAAATTTATTTTTCTATTTATCCTGTTTATGGTTGTTGTCTTTGTGTCTGCTCAAAAAATGACCATTGGTTATATCTATCCAGCTGGTGGACAAAAAGCTACATCGTTTGAAATTGAGATAGGAGGCTTAAATACAAAAGAAGCAACTTCTGTTTTAATAAGCGGAACTGGCGTAAAAGCATCAATTGTAGGTGCAGCATCGGAAGTTGAGCAAAATAAAAATTTAAAAAAAAAGAAAACGAAATTTGATGATCAAAGCAGTCCGCAGCTTGCTGATAGAATAAGAGTAAAAGTTGAAATTGATGAGAATGCTGCACTCGGTTTGCGCGATTTTCGTTTACAATCAGAAAAAGGAATATCCAATAAATTAAGTATTGAAGTGGGTCAGTATCCTAATTTATTGGAAAAAAAAGGTTCAACGCTGCAAAACATAAATATTGCTGATCGGCTTCCGGTCACTTTTTGTGGTCAAATTATGCCCGGCGAGAAAGATTATTTTTCATTCAAAGCTGAAAAAGGTATGACTTTAGTAGCAGCAGTAAAAGCCCGTATTCTAGTTCCGTACATCGCTGATGCTGTTCCCGGTTGGTTTCAGTCGGTCATTCAAATACTGAATAGTAAAGGCAAAGAAATTGCTTATGATGATGATTATCGAAATTCTGTTGATCCGGTTATCATTACAAAAATTCCCGAGAATGATATCTACACTATTGTAATTTATGATGCAATATTCCGTGGACGCGAAGATTTTAATTATCGTATTGATGTGGGCGAAATTCCGTATGTTAAATATATTTATCCCTGTGTAGGAAAAATCAAAGCGAATTCGATAGTCAATCTTGTTGGAGTTAATTTGAAAGAAACAGAAATGAATTTTAAGCCTTTAACAATCGGCGAAGTTGAATTAAACGCTTTGGGAAAGACGGGATATGTATCAAATGCAGTTCCTTTTTTAAGTTTAACTAGCCAAAGTCAGATTGAATTAAAACCTTCTTTATCTGCGAATTTAAGTATCGGAAAAGTTATTTTTGATTCCATAAGTTCAAATCAGAAAATTAAAACATATAAGATTTCTGCTGGCGAAAATGAAAATCTTGTTTTTCAGGTTAGTGCTCGAAAATTTGGATCTTTATTGGACGCCCGCCTTCGTCTTTTTGATTCGTCGGGTCAGTTATTATCTGAGTCGGATGATGTGGAAGATGGTGCTCAGGGACTGATGACATTTCATGCAGATCCTCTGTTGAAATTCACAACTAAAAAAGCAGGCACTTATCGCCTTGATATTGAAGATGTTTTGAGAGGGAGTGGAAAAGATTATTTTTATGTTTTGGAGAGAAAAACAAATGTTCCAACTTTTAAAATGTTCGTTTCACCAGCCAATATTTCTATCCCCAAAGGAGGAACAGCACAATTTAGAGTAGATTTAGTTTCAGATGAGAAAAATATCCCAGCAATGGATTTAGATATAAAAGGTCTTCCATCTGGTTGTCGGGTTAGTAATTTGAGAACCGCACAAAATGTTAAAAGTATGGAGGTTTCAATTACAGCTCCCGAAAATGTGAAACTCGGAAAATATGATTTACAAGTTAGTGCCCAAACGAGAAATAAAAAAAACGAGCAACAAACAACTGTAAATCAAACAGCTGTTGCTGCTGATAATATGACTCAGGCGTTTTTCTATCAACATCATATTCCTGCCTCTGCATTCGAAGCTGAAATTTCCCAGGAACCTCCGTTTTCGATTCATTTCGAGAAGAACATTGAAAATAATCTCGAAAATCCGCTAGTTTTTTCTATTAATGACACAATCATTCAGATAAAAGTGTTGATTAAAAGTAAAACTGGATTCAATGAAACCATTGAATTAGCATTAAATCGTAAAAACAAGCAAATTGTACTGGATCCAGTAAAAGTACTTCCCAATGAGAAAGAAAAGCTATTGAATATAAAAATTGATTTGAATGATTTAAAAGATAAGCCACGTTTAATCAGGCAAATAGCAATAGTTGGCACAGTGAAAGGAGAGATTGAAAAGAAAGGAAAACGAACTTTTGAAAATGCGAAGTACAAGGAAGTTTCTCCTCTGATACTTATAAATTTGAAATGAGCTAAATCTTGAGGGTTTTAAACAACATAGTTTTTTCTTTGTCATAGTATTATTATCACTATGAAAAGTTATTTTTTAAATCAATCAAATAATAGAGTCTGCCTGCTTTTCATAGGTGTCATTTCTTTAATGAATTTTTCCCATAAGTTTAGTTCCAAACTGAGACTATACATTCCGTTTAAACTTTTTAATTCTAATTCTAAGTAGTTTTTATCCAATTTCTTAGCTAATTCTAATAGGTTTATTCTCATTAATACATCTTTTGTAAAAGTGCGTTTTGCATCAGGAAAAGTTACAGAACGCAAGAATTGCATTGCTGTATCTGAATTTAGGAGTATTAAAGTATATACTGCAAATTCAATTTCGTCAAATCCTATTAGATAACAAGTATCATCGAGCATTACAGGCTTTCCATTCTGAGGCAAAATTAAGGTAAAATGAAAAGTTTTGTACATACCAGAAATTGCAACTTTAAATGGTTTAAAAGAATAATCTCCAATTCCAAAGATTGAAAATGAAGGTTTATTATTGTAAATGCTTGATTTCCTTGCATCAAAATTAGACTTATGGTCAATGAGATATTTGTAAGTCTGAGGATAAAATTCTTTTATATATTTCGTTTCTTGTCCTACTTTCTTTTGAGTAACAATTGTATATTTTCTTGTTTCAGTAATTACTGTATTTTTAAGATCTGAACTTTTAAGAAAGCCATAAACTAATTCATCCTCTAAGCTTACTTTTTCATTTAGAGCATTCACATAATGATTATCTATTTTATCTAATTCCATGACACTCGAACAGTCATGTTTTAAACCTTGTCGCCAAACGAAAGGACATACACCATCAATTTTCTGAGTATGAAAATAGGCATCAGTATTGGAAACAAATTTATCATGTAACCATCCAAATTGTAAATAATACTTTTCATTGTCGTAAAAATTAAATTCTTTACAATCAAATTCAGACTTTGATTTTAGTTTACAATATAACATTGAAGCTTCAACCGAGACATTAAATTCTTTTTTACTATCAATACAGTATTTTTCTATATCAGATATTAAGAATTTATTTTTTCTTTGGTCTAACACTATATTTTTAATTACCGAATTCTTAACCAATAACACCAAATTGCCAGTCATATTCTGAAAGGTTTCTATCAATGTCATGGTAATAAACTCGGCAATGTCAAAATTTCCTTTTCCTGTCATTGCATCTAATCCGCTATGATTCTTGAAGTTAGTTTTTTTAGGAAGATTGGTGGAGTTCAGACTGCCTAATTTTGAATTTGTAACCCATGGTGGATTTCCAATTATCAAAGTTTCATTCGTGGCGTACTGTTTTGCTATTTTTTTAAAATCAAAATCAAATACATTACAATGTGTAATTGTAATATCAGGTTTTATTGCAGTCGGGTTTTTAAGAAAATGATCAATAATACTAAACTTGGTTTCCCAAACGTATGGTTTATATATTTCAATTCCATAGATGGTTTTCAGTGTTGTGAAGTTTTTGAGCGATGCTATAATGAAATTGCCCTTGCCACATGTAGGTTCAATTACTATTTCAGGAGAAATATTTTTATCTGTCAAATGTAATGCGACTCTGTCAGCTAATCCTTCATTAGTCTGGAAATCACCATATTCTTCTCTATCGGGTTCTGAAACTATATTACACGAAAAAGAGATACTTTCAATCAGTAGTTTTAATTCAGCATTATTTTCAAAAAAAGTTTGAATGCCAAATGCTTCGAATATCTTTAGGTTCGCAGTTTCAAAATTTGTGATATATCTCAGATTTTCAAATAAATAATCCGCAACTTGATGTGTTATTTTTGCTTCAAATACTTTCATCAGGTATCATTTTATCGATTATTTTATTTATACCTTGTACTTTTTCTGAAAGTGTTACAATTCTTTGATATTGTAATCTCCATTGTAAAGCATTTGAAATAGTTAAATAACCTTGTTCTGGTGGTGATTTTAATATTTGTGATGCAAGTTGTTGAAGCGTTATTTCGTCTGCTGGTATGTTTTTGTCATTCAAATAGGCAATAATATCTTCAATATTTGCTTTGTCTTTAACCATCTCACGAAGTCGAAAAGTTGTTATATAGTCAGCTGTTCTTTCTTTTGATATTAAAGAACAACTAACAAAATTCAGATGTGCTGTTTTTGTTTTGGGGTTGTCTATTTTGTCATAAACAAAAACTAATAAATTGTACCCTAGTCCATAGATTTTTTGTTTGGCATCTTTGAATGGACAAGATGATTGTGGTTGTTTTATTGATGTGACTTTAATATCAATATCAACCGAAGGTAAATCAATTCCTTTTGCCGATGATCTAATTTTTAATGTGTATTTAGCTGCAAGATGTTGCTAAAATTTATGTTCAATATGAGTCCCTACTGCTTTGCCGTCAGTACTCCGTATAAGTCTTTGTTTAGCGTCTTTGATTGCGCTCTACAAAAGGTTTTAGCTTCTATAATCACCTTGTCTATTGTCAAGTTTTCTTTCATACTACAAAGTTACAATTTTAGTGTTGGTAGGTTGTATATTACATTTTTCATTCTCTCGTTCGCCTTTGCTTTCGCGAATTATCATTTTATCCTCTTCTTTTAAAACGAAAACGCAGCTCCTGCCATAAAGTTAATCCCTTGAACTTCGTAGCCATAATATTCTTCGTATTTGCTGTTAATCAGGTTGTTGACTTTTCCAAAAATAGTCAGCCAGTTCAAATAGGAATAGGAAGCACCTAAGTTGACATCCACTTTGGGTTTCATCCTGAAATCCATACTTCCAATTT
>JBBSCW010000035.1:0-16104 GCA_038249855.1 Bacteroidales bacterium | reverse complement strand
TGCGATATGTATCTTGCATTATATCAGATAATTAAATTCGTGAATAGCCAGTTTATTTTATAAACTGTCGCACTTAACTTTGCGAGGCTATTGGAGGTCTGAATATGCAAATATCACTCTTTCTCCCCCATTTGGGGGTTGGGGGGTCGATAAAATTTCAACTTATATAAACTCTATTCTCTAACTTATACCCGTTATATTGATAAAACACAGGTCTTTTATCTGTTTGAAAAATGATCATATCACACACCGAGTACTTCATGTTCAATTAGTTTCTAAAATTGCGAGGGTTATTGGTAGGGCATTGATGCTGAATGAGGATTTAATTGATGCAATATCTTTGGGACATGATTTGGGACATGTACCTTATGGCCATGATGGAGAAAGCAAATTAAATGAACTTACTCTCAAAATAGGAAATGAATATTTTTGCCATAACGCACAAATTGTACGGGCATTAAATCATATCGAGAATAAAGGGAAAGGGCTAAATCTAACGGTACAAGTTTTGGATGGAATTTTATGTCATAATGGAGAATTAATGCTTCTTAAATATGAACCTGATTATAAAAAACACCAAAACAATTTATGAAGGAATACGAGGCTTGTTGGACGATTAAAGGCTCTAGTAAAAATATTATTGCAATGACTTTGGAAGGATGTGTTATGAGAATATCCGATGTAATTGCCTATATTGGAAGAGACTTGGAAGATGCTATCACTATTGGGTTGATTAAGCGTACAGATATCCCTGAAAAAGTTCGAAGTGTAATTGGTGATAATAATGGATCAATAATCAACAGTATTATACTCGATTTGATAAATAATAGCTTTGAGAATGATTATATCAAACTCTCTGATGAGATATTTGAAGCAATTCAATGTTTCTATGATTTTAGTTATAAAGCCATCTACAAGAACCCTAAGCAGACAACCCAAGATGCAAAAATCAGAAACATGTTTCTTAACAAACTAAGCACGCCAAAAGCATTTTTCAATATGCTAGATTATCAGTTTGTACATTCAGTGCAGAAGAGTAAACTGACTGTGCCAGAATTTGAAGCCCGTAAAGCAGATTATCTTGAGAACGCAGATGCCATGATTGTCCTATATGCTTACACACAAAACAAACTGGGTATTCAAATAACAGTAGTTTCTGAAGAATCTTCAGCAGGAAATGATGATAAAATGTTTAAGAAAATCCCATCAATATGCAATATACTTGAAATTGACTGTATCTCTCTTCCAGATTTGATGAAGATATTTGAAGAAATTGAAGTGCGCTTTTAAATCCATTTTCTTGCCTTTGCACTACCATGCTCTGCTACAGACGCAAAATATTATTAGCCCTGTTGGAAGTAATTGAAAGACAAATTACTGCCAAGAGTTTACAAAAATAGCAACTATCGTATTTTAGATTGCAATCAGTTAATACCTATGTTCTAATTATTTTTCTTTTCGAATCTCCTGTGAGCTTGTCTACCTTAGTTCACATCAATGATTTTTCCCGTATTTGTATTGCGTTTATTCCAATGTCCATTATCGGGATGTTGGAATTGAGACTTTCCTTAACTGCAGCATTTCGATGTTCATCGCCAGTTTTACCATAAGCATCGAACATTTTAATAAATTCTCTCAATTAATAAACTTTTATGGGCTGTTTTAGGTTTTTATTAAATCAAGTCGTATTTTCCCGAAAATCTATTACCTTTGTACCTGATTTATCAAGGCCAAACAATGTGGTTATATCTCTTAATAGATGAATGTTATATCCTATTTTTTATGACTAATTGAGATGTTTTGTTGGCAAATAATCAGTTTCTTTTTCTTGCAAACTAATTATAGAATCTTACTGAAATATTTAAACCTTAATTCTAAACTTGAAATCACAATATGCGCAACAATAATATCAGAACGTGGGTTTTTTATGCAGTCATGCTGGTGATATTTATCGTTTCCTCATTCATTCTTTTTGAGAAATCGGTTAAATTTGATGTGTTCAATTCCTTGCATGAAACTGCTAAACCATTGATTTCAAATAATTTTACGGTTTTCAAATCATCGGTTTTACACAATTTGGTCGAACCAGCGGCCATGCTTTTGTTGCAAATTATAGCCATATTGTTGGTGTCGAGGCTTTTTGGTTTTATCTTCGCCAAACTCGGTCAACCAACTGTAATCGGTGAAATTTTGGCCGGTATCGTACTTGGTCCATCGCTTTTAGGCTATTTCTCCCCTGAAACTTTTAATTTTCTATTCTCCCCCGAATCACTTTCCAATATCTATATTTTGAGTCAAGTTGGCTTGGTACTTTTTATGTTTACCATCGGCATGGAGCTCGATTTAGGAGGTTTGAAAAATAAAATGGGCGTAACTTATGTGATTAGTCATGCCAGTATTGTAATTCCATATTTTTTGGGAATGTTATTGGCCTATTTCATTTATCAGGAATTTGCGTCAACTTATACTGATTTTCTGTCATTTGCATTATTTATTGGCATCTCAATGAGTATCACGGCCTTTCCTGTGCTGGCACGTATCGTGCAAGAGAAAGGACTTACCAAGTCGCATCTGGGAACTATTTCAATAGCAAGTGCTGCTTTCAACGATGTAACAGCATGGTGTATTTTAGCAGCTGTTATCGCCATTTCGAAGACAGGAAGTTTTGTCAGCTCTCTCTACAATATTGGATTTTCCATTGCTTATGTTGTGTTGATGTTTGTCGTTGTTAAACCATTTTTGAAACGCATTGGGGAAATTTATAAAAACAGTGAAGTAGTTACCAAAAGTATTTTTGCCTTTTTGTTATTGATACTTATTCTTTCGGCTTATATCACGCAACTTATTGGTATTCATGCTCTTTTTGGGGCATTTTTAGCAGGAGTTATTATGCCGCCCTTACCCGCATTCCGCAAGTTGATTGTGGATAAAATTGAGGATGTCTCGCTTACTTTGTTGCTCCCTTTGTTCTTCGTTTATACCGGTTTACGTACTGAAATCGGATTGCTTAATACTCCTCATTTGTGGACAATTGCTGGAATCTTTATTTTAGTCGCTGTTGTGGGCAAGTTTGTTGGAAGTGCATTTTCAGCAAAAATTTTGGGTGAAAACTGGAAAGATAGTTTATCAATTGGCATTTTGATGAATACACGTGGATTGATGGAACTTATCGTGCTAAATATCGGCTACGAAATGGGCATTTTGCCTCCACTTATTTTTGTGATGTTAGTGATAATGGCGTTGGTAACAACTTTCATGACTACTCCTGCACTTTCGCTCATCAATAAAATATTTCCTGAAAAGAGCATTGAGATTGAGTACGAACTGCAAAAATCCTTGGGTATTTTCAAGGCTCTCATTGCGTTGGGCAATCCTGAAAATGGAAAGACATTATTGAATGTAGCCAAAACGGTGCTAGATGGAGCGAAAAACAGCCTTGCGGTTACGGTATTGCACATTACTCATGGAACGGATGTCAACCCAATTTACGGAGAGCAATATGCTGTGGATAGTTTTAAACAGATTAACGCCGAAGCATCAAGACTCAACATACCAATTGAAACTGACTATAAAATTACTGATAATATTGAACAAGGGATTGTACGCAATGTAAATTACAATAACTTCGATTTTTTATTAGTGGGTGCTGGTTTAACACTTTCGGGAATTCCATTTTTGAAAGAAAATAATTTCAGTTTTAAATCGAAACTTCTCAACACCATACTTAATAAAGTTACAAAAACCCAAGTTATTTTTTACCCAGGAACTTTAATCAAAGATAAAACCAAGTATTTTATCGAAAATAGTCAATGTAGTGTGGGTGTTTTTGTTAATCATGGTTTCACGAGCATCAATACAACGCTAATTTTGTTGCATGCCGAGAGTGATAGCTTTTTACTCCGATATGCACGGAGATTGCTACGCAACAATAGCGGTGTGAGTATATTCCTGATGGATGTAAATGGAATAATCGCATCCAATAAAACTTTGAGTAAAGCGGTTGATGATTTAAAAAATGCTTATCCCAATTCAGTGAAAATCCTAAAAAGCAGTAAGAATAACGCAAGTCTTATTTCAAAGTTTAGCTTTTTGTTGATAAGTTATCCTACTTGGAATATCCTCTCCGAGTCAGAAAATCGGGAGCTTGCAAGCATACCATCCACACTTATTATCAATAAAAAACCCAGTCGATTCAATAAGCCAAATCAGAATGGACTTGCCCAAACTGAATTTGATTATTCGGAAGTGTAGGGGAAGGAGAAGGCAAAGGCAATGAAGAATTTACTATTTAAACATTTACAATTTACTATTTCAGAAACGAAAAGTTAATGTGCAAATAAGAATTGATTACCTTAACCATTTATCATTCACCACTAATTCCAAAATCTTTGAATTTCAAATTCCAAACTTTTAAATACTGCGTCTTGTTCCCCTGCCGTTTATCCCGACATGTCAGGAGGGTTAGGGAGCGGCTAAACGCCGAACACTAAACACCAAACCCAAAACACTGAATAATATTGATGAACAAAGAACTAAACTTCAATTGTAGTTGGCCGGCGAATGATGCTTTAATGCTCAAATATCACGATGAGGAATGGGGCGTACCTTTGCACGAGGACATAAAACTGTTTGAATTTCTGATTTTAGATGCTTTTCAGGCGGGATTGAGTTGGCGTACAATTTTGCATAAAAGAGAAAATTTCAGAAAGGCATTTGATAATTTCGATATTCCGAGAATTGCTCTTTATGATGAGGCTAAAATAGCAGCACTTATGCAGGATAGTAGTATTATCCGAAATCAGTTGAAAATTAGAGCAACCATTCAGAATGCCAACTCATTTCTAAAAATTCAGGCTCAATACGGAACTTTCGACCAATTTATTTGGCAATTTACAGCTGGAAAAACCATCATCAATAAGTTTAAAATTATGTCCGAAGTACCTTGTAAATCAGAAGAGTCGGAGGCGATGAGTAAGGCATTAATCAAACACGGATTCAAATTTGCTGGTCCTGTTATTTGTTATTCATTTATGCAAGCTGCGGGTATGGTCAACGACCATATTATCACCTGTCATCGACATAATTCTTGCAGATAATTAATTCATGAGATAGTGTTCATCAGTACCAAACCGATATTGAAGCCATGTTTTAAACTTGTAAAAGAAGCTCTTTTATCTAAAAAAAGAAAAAAAGGCTCTGAGATATAATCTATTAGAATTATCTTTGTAAGGAAACAACAATAAAGAGACAAATTTTTTACATGCAATTCAAAAAATCCTCGATCCTACTTATTAGTTTTTTATTCTCCACTATATTCGTTTTTGCACGTGATTCTAAGCGGCTTACGGAAGTTCCTGATACCATAAAGTCAATTTACCTACCTCCACTCAGAAAAGTTGCTGCTGACTCGGTGATTAATTATGGAAAATTATTTTTGAATACCCCTTACCGCTATGGATCTTGCGGAACTTCCAATTTCGATTGTTCTGGTTTTACCTCTCACGTTTTCAGGAATTTTGGTTATAATTTAAATCGATCGTCTGCCCAACAAGCTGAACAATTTCCACTCATTAATAAAACCGAAGTTAAACCTGGCGACCTTGTTTTTTTCAACGGCCGCAGTCGTAATGGTCGGGTTGGCCATGTTGGTATAGTAGTAGAAACTCATCAGGGTGGTGATTTTGATTTTATCCATGCGTCAGTTTCCGATGGAGTTATTGTAAGTAATTCCAATGAAAATTATTATCAACGTAGATATGTAAGAGCTGCACGGGTGTTGCTGTCCGACTCACTTTTGCAATTAGTTTCAACATCAACTCCAATCAACAGAGAAGAATTTGTAAGTATAACCCCAGCTCAGAAGATCAAAAAGACTATTCCAGCGGTTTATCACTCTGTAAAATCAGGTGAAAATCTAACTCTCATAGCTAAGCAATATGGCATGACGGTTGCCGAACTTAAAGAGAAAAATAATCTCAAAAAGAATACAATCAATGCCAAGCAACGTTTAATGATTAAGGAAGCTGAACAATTCAGCATCATGGAACCAATGACGGCTCAAAATTCTGTCCGCTCGAATAAAGATTCGATAAGCAAAATTGAGACTAATACAATAGCGGAAAATAAGATTACAACTCCTACCAAGCATTTGATAAAAAAAGGTGAGACATTGTTCTCAATTGCTCAGTTATACCAAATTGACATCGACGAATTAAAGAAGCTGAATAAGCTCGCCGATTCTAAAATTATTCCAGGAAAAGAACTTGTATTATTGGCTGAAACAAAAACTTTATTGACTGAAAATGAAGTAAAAAACCCTATTAGTACGGCAGCAAAAAATGATGATAAGAAAGTTAAAGTAGAAACTGAATCTCCCAAATTAGTTGTAGAACACCGAGTCAATAAAGGTGAGAATTTAGGATCTATAGCTAAACAATACAATCTTTCAATTGAGCAGATAAAATCGCTCAATCGAATGAGCAATAACAAGTTAATGGCGGGTCAAGTATTGAAAATTGAGTCAGAACAACTTGCCTTTGCCGAAACAGATCCTTCTAATAAACCAAATTCACAAACCCAAAAAGAACCTAAAGAATTGACCAACCACAAAGTATCGAATGGAGAATCGCTTTACAGTATTGCTAAAAAATACAAAGTAAAAGTTGATGAACTTATAGACTACAACCACTTATCAAGTTCAAACATACAGAAAGGACAAAAACTCAAGGTTCCGAAAATATAGATACCCCTAATATCTAAATATATGATGATTATGTATCTAAAAACTTATTATTTTGTCTTGAAATAATATAACTCAGTTTTGAGTAATCATTAATCAAAAAAACTCATTATCAATATATTGACACTTAAATAACTGTAGCATTTTATTGCTACAGTTTTTTTTTGTAACATATTCTTAATACTATTTACACAGAACTATAACCTGAACGGAATAAGAATGTAACATTACACATCTACTTTTGCATCAAATTAATAATAGATAAGAAAAATCCTAAAGTAAAGATTTTTGTGGAATGAATTATAGAAACATTTTTTTGATCAAAAAGCACTCAACATTACAACTAAATGATATTATGTTGATAATAGCATTTAGTATTTTATTTTTAATAGTATCCACTTCATTCGCCTATGCACAGAATGGTTCAATAAAGGGGAAAATTTCAGATGTATATGATAGTGAATCACTTATAGGAGCGTCTGTAATGATTCAAGGCACAACAGTTGGAAGCGCATCAGACTTTGATGGCAATTATTCAATCACGAATGTAAAGCCAGGCACCTATACTCTTATATCAAGTTATATTTCGTACAAACCGCTTACAAAACAAAAAGTAATCGTTGAGGCCGGAAAAGAAACTTTGATTGATATACAATTAGAGTCGGCTAACATTAGTCTGAAAGAAGTAGAACTTGTAGCTAAATCGAATAGAGCTAACGAAAACATTTTGTTGCTGGAGCAAAAGCAATCATTAATTGCAACTCAGGCCGTTGGAGCAAAGGAAATGTCGCGAAAAGGAATTAGTAACGCTGAGGCAGCTGTAGTACAAGTTTCCGGTGTATCAAAACAGGATGGAGTTAAAAATGTATTTGTTAGAGGTCTTGGCGACCGTTATAATTATACCTCACTCAATGGATTTCCTATTCCTTCGGAAGATCCTGAATATAAGAATATTTCACTTGATTTTTTTGGCTCAGATGTTATTCAGAATATTGCTGTAAAAAAAGTATTTTCGAGTACTAATTATAGCGATGTTGGGGGCGCAGTCATTGATATTTCGTCGAAAGAACTGATAGGAGACAGAGAATTGAATTTAGATCTTTCAGCTGGCGTCAATGCTCAAACTTACGGTTCAGAGTTTATGCAGACCGATGGCGTAAATTACGTTGGGATTTCAACCAATAATCAACCAGGGAAAGGAAATTATAAAAAAGTTTACGAGTATGGTAATAGTCTTGATCCACACAGTGTAGGTTTACCGTTAAACAATGGTTATGGATTCTCGGGAGGGAAAAGCTATAAAATAGGTGAAAATAGTAATCTACTTTCATTCTATCTGGTTGGTTCATACAGTACAAGCTATTCGCATACAACCGAAAAAATTTACGACACTACTACCAAAGGCGATTTAATAAAAGACCTTGTTGGAAAAAAATCGTCACAGAATATCAATCAACTATTGTTGGGGAATATAAATTATATGATCAATCGCAAACATCAGATTAATTATAACTTTATGTTGGTACACGATAATAGTCAGTATGTTGGAGATTATACGGGGTCAGCATCTGAATTCGTATCAAGTCTACAACCTGATGCATACGAAAATCAAGGTTTCCTTTTACGTCAACAAACCAATGATAATACTTTAATGGTCAATCAGTTGATGACTAATTTTAAATTGAATGAAAAAACCAAACTTGAAGCAGGAGTTTCGTACAATTTGGTAAAAGGAACTGAACCCGACCGACGAGTAAATAAATTGTTCCGAAAAAATGAAAGCGATTATCAGTTACTTGCAGGTGATGGATCTCACGTTAGAAATTTCACACAGCTTATCGAGAATGATTTTAACGCTAAATTCGGGTTCACTTACGAGCTACCTAAAAAGTTTAAGAATGATATTTCATCTATTAGTATTGGGTATAATGGTCGTTTTAGTTTTGATAATTTTGAAGCTTCTGAGTACAGTATGGTGGTAACAGGTTTATCAGCTGTTTCTTCTATTGCCGACTTAAAATTGGACAGTTGGTTGAATCAAGAAAATTACGATAAAAAGGATTTTCTGGGATATGCACGCATCAGTAATTATCAGGTGAATAAATATATCAATTCAGCTTATACTGGTTTGGATTATCAAGTATCGACAAAGTTTACAGGAAATATTGGTTTGAGAGCCGACCAAGTAAATTTAAGTATTGATTATCATGTTCAGGGTGGATTTAATGGGGATGGAACGCAAACATTAAATCATTTTTACCTATTACCAAGTGCAAACCTGAAATACAATTTAAACGATAAAAATACAGTTCGACTTGGATTAAGCAAAACATACACCTTACCACAATCGAAAGAAATTTCACCATATCAGTATCTTGGACTAAGTTTTTCAAGTCAGGGAAATCAAGATTTACAACCATCCGATAATTACAATGCTGATTTAAAATGGGATTTCTACTTAAGTTCTTCGGAGTTAATTTCATTCAATGGATTTTATAAGTACATTAAAAACCCTATTGCACGTGCTTACGAAGCCAATGGTGCTGGGTATTTCACTTACGACAATATAAGCGATCATGCTACTATTACCGGTATCGAAATGGAAATACGTAAGAATATTTTCAACAAAGTAAATACCGACATTGAAAAAACAAATAAATTATCTTTTGGCTTAAATGCTTCGTATATTTACTCTACTATGTTGGTGGAAGTGCCTGGTAGTGCCAGCAAAATTTCTGGATTGGAAGGAGCCGCTCCCTATATCGTGAATTTTGATCTTTCTTATGAGTATTCTCACAAAAACATAGTAATTGTCAACTCGCTGGTATTAAATTATTTAAGCGACAGGATTTATACAATTGGATTGGGCGGCTTCGAGGATGTAGTTGAGAAAAGTATGCCTACCCTTAATTATGTATCATCGTTCAAATTGAACAAACATATAGATTTAAAACTAAAAGCAAAAAATATTTTAGATTCAACATTCGAATTAACCCGTAAGGCAAGCGATGGCAGTGGAAATAAAACACTGAATAGCTATAAGAAAGGAATGGACATCAGCCTAGGCCTTAGCTATAATTTTAATTAACAATACATTTAAACAAAAACAAATCATTAATTATCAATTAATTATCAACAAAAATGAAAAAACAATTTTTTAATGTAATTGCTATTGTAGCAGTTTTATTTTCAATGACAATGGTTTCGTGTAAGGGTAATGACCCTGTAGTAAAAACAGGTGTAGATGCTCTTATTGAACAAGGAGTTTTAACTGGTGATCTTGATCATGAAGTTACGTTGGATGCAACCGTAACATATAAACTTACAGGTACGTTTGCAGTAAATGCAGGTGGTATCATAAACATCCCTGCTGGAACTACAATTAAAGCATCTGAAGGCTTCGGAAGTTATATCATTGTGAATCAAGGAGGTAAAATCAACGTTAACGGAACTGCAACAAAACCAGTTATTATGACTTCGGATGATGCAAACGCAGGAATGGCTTCAGGATACTGGGGAGGTTTAATTATCAACGGTAAAGCAAAAATCTCTGGTGAAGCAGGTGTTGTTAAAACAGCTTCGTGCGAAATGAATGCAAAGTATACTTATGGTGGCAATGACGATGCTGATAATTCAGGTTCGATTACTTACTTAATGATTAAATATGCAGGTGCACGTTCGAGTGCCGAAGTTGAACACAATGGCTTAACATTGGATGCGGTAGGTAGCGGAACAAAAATTGAGAATGTTTATATCCTCAAAAGTGCTGATGATGGTGTTGAGTGTTTTGGTGGAACAGTAGCATTGAAAAACTTCCTAGTAGTAAATTCTGATGATGATTGTTTCGATAATACTCAGGGGTATCGGGGTGCATGGACTAATATGTACGGTATTTGGGAAAAAGGCTATACCAGTACTGAATCTGATCCACGTGGCTTGGAAAGTGATGGAAATTTCGATGGTAAAACTCCTACAGATATAAATCAAACAGATTTTACAATCACCAACATGACCATTGATTTGAAATTGGATTACAATACTGCAAGTCAAACAACTTTTATGCAGGACATTATCAAAATTCGTCGGGGTGCAAAAGTAAATGTAAGCAATTCACTTGTTAAAGGTGCTGGAGCTGCTCAAGATTTAGTTGACTGTACCGATAGTAAAGGAGATGCAGCAGCTGGAACAGTCATTGCTCTGACAAACTCATTAACCAACGCATTTACAGGTTTAGCATCAAAAACAGGTGCAAATGCTGCTTCAATAACAGTGGGTGGAAGCAATGCCGGATGTTCATCTAGTTTATTCGCTTGGACTGGTTATACTGCTTTTTAATGAAGAGATTCAATTATTTATAGACTTGAAAGGCATTTCAGCACACTGAAATGCCTTTCGCTTATAAATTTTCATATTGATGCTGTATCTATCAAGATTTCAATTGTAACACATATTAAATTTAATCATGTCAAACTCAAATGCTATAAATGTTGTAGTGATATTCATATCTTTGTTGAAAAATAGTTCTGATTTATAGTAACTTTTTGTAGTAAGTAAGGCGGTAGTATTGTTTTTACAGTAAATATCAAATGCCCCATTGCTGAACATTTAATATACGATGATTACAATTATAGTTGAAATAAATTCAATTTAAAAATTTTATAAATATGAAAAAAGTATTATTATCACTTTCGATGATACTGTTAGTATTATCATCAATAAACGCTCAAAAACTTCCCGGAAACATTGTGTTAAGCAATGGAATGTATTTCTCTGATGCTACGCAGACAACATTGTACAGTGGCGAATACAAAGAGTTTTTCGATAATGGGGCTTTAAAGGTGGAAATGAATATCAAGAATGGGAAACCTGAAGGTGCTTATATCATATATTTTCCCAACGGAAAGCCAAATGAAGTTCGTTCGTATCGTAATGGAGAGTTTCATGGTGTATGGCGTACTTACAACGAAGCTGGCATACTTATAGCTGAGGCCGAATATAAGAACGACAATAAGTGTGGTACGTGGCATGTGTGGGATGATTCTGGTATTATGCGATACGAAATGCAATATACTGATGGAAAAAAATCTGGAACATGGTATATGTGGGACGAAAAAGGTAAATTGATTTCTGAAAAAGTCTATTGACACAATTAATTCTTTGCAGTAATCTATTTTTTGAAGCAAAGACAAGACAAAGGTCTTTAATACTTCATATTATTGTATTTGTTTTGTAACATTCTTGTAATATTTTAAGTGTTACTTTGCAGCATAATAAAAACACAAACAAATAAATAATATAGGTATGAAAAGGATTATGTTGTTATCGTTAGTTTCATTTCTTTTAGTTGCATCTCATCTTTCAGCAGAGCCAAAGTCAACTGCAAACGCTTCAACCGTTATGTCAATAGCAAATAACTCGGTAAAAGGAATAGTGCTTGACAAACTTACGAAAGAAACCCTTGCCGGAGCTGTTATTACTGCCAACAATCAGAAAGTGTATACCGATTTGGATGGCAATTTCTCAATATCAAATTTGTGTGGAATTAAATGCGAATTAAAAATTAGCATGATTTCGTATGAAGATCAAATTATTGATATTGAAACAAATAACATTAAAAACGTAGAAATTAAACTTCAGCAAAGATAGAAAGTTCACAAATACAAACTGTTCTGCTACAATAGTAGCAAAATCAGATTGCTAATCAAATAAATAAAGGTAAATCTTAATAGGATTTACCTTTTTTCGTTGTCATCATTACTCCCATTTAGTTTCAAAATGTTATCAGTTTATAAGATATTTCTAAAATACATGCTGGTAATGGTTTTCAGAAAAAAATGAGTAATTTTGCCGCTCTTTATTAAGTCAACCTAAAAGTATTATATGGAAGTTGGAATTGGTTTTTGGATTGCATTTTTAGTGTTTATAGTTATTATGCTAGCGCTTGATTTGCTTGTTTTTCACAAAAAAGATACCGAAGTAAAAGTCAAAGAAGCCTTGGCTTGGAGTGCTTTTTGGATAGCATTAGCCTTGATTTTCAATGCTGGTATTTATTATTTCTACAATCCCACCAAAGCAATGGAATTCTTCACGGCTTATTTGCTTGAGAAATCATTGAGTGTCGACAATCTTTTTGTGTTCATTATGATATTCGGATTCTTCAAAATACAACCTGAATATCAACATCGAATATTATTTTGGGGTATATTTGGAGCTTTGGTGATGCGTGCTGTGTTTATTTTTGCAGGAATTGCCCTCGTATCGCAGTTTGGCTGGGTGATGTATATATTCGGTATATTTTTGATATACACAGGTATACATATTCTGGTTGATAAAAAAGAAGCTGAGGACTTTGATCCGAACAAAAATATTGTCATTCGTGTATTCAGGAAGTTAATGCCCGTAACTGACGATATGTCCAAGCATGTTTTCTTTGTTCGCAAGAATAAAATTCTCTATGCAACTCCGTTCTTTATCGTGTTACTTTTTATCGAAGCATCTGACTTGATTTTTGCTGTCGACTCTATCCCAGCAGTGCTTTCCGTATCAAAAGACACTTTTATAGTATTCACATCCAATATCTTTGCTATTTTAGGGTTAAGGTCGCTGTATTTCGCGTTGAGCGGTGTGATGCAGTATTTCTACTATCTAAAATACGCCTTGTCAGGAATCCTTTCGTTCATCGGTATTAAAATGTGTATCAACGAGTTTAGTCAGGAATTTGGTTACAATTTCCACATTTCGAACTTTGCATCATTAGCTGTAATTCTAATGTCGCTACTAACTGCCATACTTTTCTCGGTCTATCGCAAAGATAAAAAACAAGTTGTTGAATAGTTATTGAACTGAATAAATAGTGTTTTAATTTTATATTGATGGTGTTTTTTAACTTCCGACATATTGTTTCCATTTTTCTGTTGTGGGTGTTTCTATTTCCCGTGATAGTTAAAATCGAACATCATCATGAACCTAAAGTACGGAATGTAACACACGAATTTGGCATCCAATCACAAGAGGATAATTGTGCAATCTGTGCTTATGAATTTTCGATTTTTTCTAATCAATTTGATACTTTTGTTCAAACGCAAAAGGTTCACTTCAAAACCTTGTTATGTAATTGTATCACATGCTTTTACTGTAATATTTCACTTCTTCTCAACTCATTACGAGCACCTCCTTCACTATCATTATTTATTGAAAAAAAACTTATAATAGTTAAGCTTTCATAGCTTGACATTATTCTTATTAATATTATAACAAAATAAGTTATAATGCTTTGCACAGCAATAATATCTGCTGTTAAAAGCATTGTGTCAATATTCTTTTTTAAACTCGATAATGATATGCAAAAAAATATTTTTCTTCTCTTTCTTGCAATAATTCTCACTCAATTATTGTACTCTCAATCTACCATTTCAGGAAAAATTACCGACCAACTAAACTCACCTTTAGTAGGTGCAAATATTTATATTTCTGATCTGAACAAAGGAACCACTTCCGACAAAAATGGTTATTATGAGTTGTCCTATTTGCCTTTGGGTAGAACTAGACTTCAATTCTCTTATATAGGCTACACAAGCCGAATAGAGACAATTAATTTATTATCAAAACAACAAACTATAAATATTGAACTGAAACAATCGGCCATAGAAACAGAAGAAATAGTTGTTTCAGGTGGTTACAATGCCACACAACATAATACTGCTGTAAAAATTGATGTGTTGAAACTTAATAATTCCAGCACTCAAAGTAGCAGCAACTTGATGGAAATACTTACGAAAGTGCCAGGAGTCGATATGATTTCGAAAGGTAACGGAGTATCAAAACCTGTTATCAGGGGTTTGTCGCTCAGCGATGTGTTGGTGCTTAACAATGGTGTTCGATTAGAAAACTATCAATTTTCGGCCCATCATCCTTTGGGTGTTGACGAATTTGGGATAGAAACAGTGGAAATTATCAAAGGGCCTGCGTCCTTGTTATACGGCTCGGATGCTATTGGTGGCGTCATTAATTTTCTCAAAGAAAAACCTGCCGAAGTGGGAACTATAAAAGGTGATTATGGCATGCAACTATTTTCAAATTCGTTGGGCATGATGCATAATTTGGGTATAAAAGGGGCTGGAAAAAACTTGTACGGAGGGCTGAGAATCGGCAATACGAACCAATCTGATTATCTGCAAGGTGGTGGCGAGTTTGTTCCTAACACACGTTTTTATGGGAATTCACTTAAAATGTCAACTGGATACAATAATAGCAAAATGTCGCTCAACTTTTTTTACGATTATAGCAAATACAAAGTTGGATTGGCCGAGGAAGATGCCATTGATTATATTAAAGCACAAGGTCGGGGTCGAGATTTTGAGGTTTTTTATATGCCTTTAAATAATCAAATGCTATCAACGCGTAACAAGATTTTTCTGAATAAATACAAATTAGAAATAAATGCAGCTTACCAAAATGCGAGTTTAATCCACTTTGAAGGGTTGAATGATATTTCAATTGATATGAATTTGCAAACTTATACTTACGAAACTAGGCTGTATTTTCCTTCCACCAATACATCGGAATATATAGTTGGGCTTCAGGGTTTACATCAGATGAATAAAAACAATAATAATCGTGAAATTATATTACTTCCAGACGCCCTAACTGATAATTATTCGGCTTTTGGTTTGGTTCAATATAGCTTATGGGGAAGGTTAAAAATACAAGCGGGTATTCGGTACGACGATAAACAGATTGTTACCGATGCGGTAAACTTGCCTAGCGAAAGCAATTATAGACCTGCATTAAGTAAAGATTTCGGTAGTTTTAGTGGCTCATTGGGTGCGACTTTTACAGCAACAGAGAATCTGTTTCTGAAATTCAATTTTGCATCTGCCTTCCGAAATCCAACACTTCCGGAGTTAACTTCCAATGGATTACACGAAACTATATATGAAAAAGGCGATCAATCTTTAAAGCCCGAAAAAGCTTATGAGACTGACATTAGTATTCATTATCATACTGACAATATTACTTTCGACGTGGCGGCATTCAATAACCAGTTAAAACAATATATTTACCTTTCGCCCACGGCTAATTCAACAACCGAAGGCGTTCGTATTTATGAATATAGGCAAACTGATGCTCATTTGTATGGCTTCGAAGCGGGTTTTCATGTTCATCCTCGCAGTTTTGAGTGGCTACACTTCGAAACAACCTTTTCGAGCGTAGTAGGGAAAAATAATGCTGGTGGTTATTTGCCATTTATACCAGCCAATAAAATCAATAGTGAATGTAGAATAGAAAAACATAAATTGGGCTTACTATATAATCCATTTTTCAAATTGAGCATGACAACAGCCTTAGCACAAAACTCACCTGCA
>JBBSCW010000034.1:0-16133 GCA_038249855.1 Bacteroidales bacterium | reverse complement strand
GCTGAAGGGACTCGAACCCCCACGCCTCTCAGCACCAGATCCTAAGTCTGGCGCGGCTACCAATTACGCCACAGCCGCATACTGTGCTTATTGCGGGTGCAAAGATAGAGTTTTTTTTTGTTTCAACAAATAATAATCTGACTTTTTATTGAATAATATCCAAAATAAGTCATAATCAGATTGCTAGCAAAACACACACAGAATAAAGTGCTGATTAATAGAATCTTATTCTTCGTAATTTACTTTTTCAGTTTTGAACATTTCTTGCTGAGCCATTCACGCTCTTCCTCGCTTAATCGAGGCGAAATGGTATTATAAACTTTTTTGTGATACTCATTTAGCCAGTCGAGTTCATCATCGGCAAGCATTTGTACATCAATCAATACTTGGTCGATGGGGAAAAGCGTAACCGTTTCAAATTGTAAAAATTGTCCGAATTCTGTTTTAACGGCTGGAATCACATGAATTAAATTTTCAATTCTAATTCCATATCCGTCCGTACGATACAAGCCTGGTTCATTGGACATAAACATTCCAACTTGAAGTGTAACAGGATTTTCATCCATGCGAATACTTTGCGGACCTTCGTGTACATTTAGAAAATGTCCGACCCCATGTCCAGTTCCATGTCCGTAATTTATGCCTAAATTCCACATTGATTTGCGAGCCAAAATATCAAGCTGGGAACCACGCGTCCCCACTGGGAAAACTGCAGTTGCCAAAGCGATGTGGCCTTTGAGCACCAAAGTGAAATCTGTTTTCTGCTTTACAGTGGGCGTACCTAAAGCCACTGTACGGGTAATATCCGTAGTTCCATCCAGATATTGACCGCCCGAATCGAGCAAAAGGATATTTTTATCATTGAGAACGGAGGCAGTCTCCGGTTTAGCACTGTAATGAACTATAGCTCCGTGCGGTCCAAATCCAACAATTGTATTGAAACTTTCACCTTTAAAATGTTCTTGTTGGCTTCTGAACTTGTATAATTTCTCGTTGATATTGACTTCATTAAGTTTTCCTGAATGCAATTCCTTTTCTAACCAAATAAAGAACTTGGTTAAAGCTACTCCATCTTTCAACATTGCATTTCTAACGCCCTTCATCTCAATCTCATTTTTAATGCTTTTAAGCTTAAAAACTGGCGACATTCTATTGCGAATAGCACAAGCAGCAGGAATGCTTTCAAATAAGGATTGGTTGAACTTAGCACCGTCCACCAATACAGATTTTGAAGTATCAATTGCTTTCAGACAATCATAAATGGCAAGATAAGGAGCAATAGAAACTTGCATTTGTTCCAAATAAAAACGAGTTTCGTCAGTTAGTTTATCTTCATCAATAAACAAAGTAGCTTTATCCTCTTCCACCATGGCAAAAGCAATCACTACAGGATTGAATGAAACATCGTTGCCTCGGATATTGAAAAGCCACGCAATATCATCCAAAGCAGACATTACAAAAATATTAGTACGTTCTTTTTTCAGTGCCAATCTTAAATTACTGAGTTTATCGTGAGTAGAAACCCCAGAGAATTGAGTGTCGAATACAAAAAAAGGATTTTTCGGCAAGACAGGCTTATCTGTCCATACTTTTGCAATTAAATCAATGGAAATTAGCTCAATACCAACCATTTTCAAATCCGCTTTCATCGATGCGAAAGCATTCACAGAAAACATTTGTGCATTCACTCCTACCCTATCGCCCGATTTTAGGTTTTCCATCAACCAAGGAACAATATCCAAGGTTTCGGGCAGTCCCATTTTCATTAACGTGATACCAGTTCCTTCAATTTGCTGTGATCCTTGTAAAAAATAGCGAGAATCAGTCCATAATCCAGCATCGTTAAGTGCAACCATCATTGTTCCGGCAGAGCCATTAAACCCTGAAATCCATTCACGTTCTTTCCAATAATCGGCTATATATTCGCTGGCATGAGGGTCAGTTCCAGGAATTATACAAGCAGCGATACCTGCTTCTTGCATTGCATTTCTTAGCAAGGCAATTCTATCTTTTATTTCTTTCATAAGTATATTTTTTTACAAAAATAGCAATTAGTTTCATAAATGGGTATAATAAAATTGAAAATTAATATCGACCTCAATGATATTGAACAAAAAATGTGATTTATCTGTTAGAAATCATACATATAAACAACCAAATAAAAAGAATATGTCAGATAAACATACAATAAAAACTACTTGGAAAGGTGGATTGGCATTTGAATCAGATTTGAATGGTCATAAATTAACAATGGATGCACCGATTGAAGCGGGCGGTCAAAATTCAGGTCCAGGACCCAAAAAGCTACAATTAGTAGCACTGAGTGGTTGCACAGGAATGGATGTCGTATCTATTCTAAAAAAAATGAGAGTTGAATTTACGAATTTAGAAATTGAAGTTCAAGGGGATGTAACTGATGAAAATCCTAAACAGTATTACAAAATGCATGTGATATATATTATTTCAGGTAAAAATCTTCCACTCGATAAAATTGAAAAAGCTGTAAAAATGTCGGAAGAAACCTATTGTGGAGTTGAGGCATTATACCGCAAAGCAATTGAAATAAGTTCGGAAATAAAATTGATTGAGAAATAATTTTTCGACAAAATCAAATTTAATTAAACGGATTCAAAGTACAAATTTTGAATCCGTTTTGCACTTATATCATCACATAATAGACCATTAAGCACTATACACAATGTCGATTTAGAAGAAAGTAATGATTGATTATGTTTCCTGATTTTTTACTTATTCATTCACAGCACAATTTCACATTGTATAAATTGTAATTTAAGGAAATATTTCATCACTATTTTTCATATTAACAATTCACTAATTCGCTGATAGTCTTCAACTTCTTGAATCGCAAATAGTAAATTGTTAAATGGTAAATACTTATACCTATATGTAGGTATTTTGTCAAGTTATTCATACACAATAACAAAAATCCGATTTAAATTGGCTAATTTTGCACTCCAAGTTCACTATTACAATCAATCAAGGTAGTCAATTTCATATTTTAATCATGGACTTAAATAATACATATTTATCAGATATAGCCACCGGTAATGAGGCAATAATTACCAAGGTATTGGGGCACGGAGCTTTCCGAAAACGCATCACAGAAATGGGATTCGTAAAAGGGAAAAAGGTTCGTGTTATCAAAAACGCTCCTTTGCAAGATCCAGTTGAATATGAAATAATGGGCTACAATATCTCATTACGTAGAAGTGAGGCCGAATTAGTTGAGGTAGTTACAGTTGAAGAAGCAAAAAACTTGTCGCGACTGGATTTCAATGGGGTGATAGATGAAGATAAATTAAAAATTTCTGCCATTAAAAAAGGCAAAGTAATCAATGTTGCATTAGTTGGAAATCCGAATTGTGGCAAAACAACCCTATTTAATCATGCCTCTGGCTCACACGAAAGAGTTGGAAACTATGGAGGCGTAACAGTAGATGCCAAAGAAGCAACCCTCAAAAAAAACGATTATCTTTTCAATATAGTCGATTTGCCTGGGACATATTCTATCACTGAATATTCTCCTGAAGAATTGTACGTACGGACTCACATTATTGAAAATAAGCCCGACATTATCATCAATGTGGTGGATGCTGCCAACTTGGAACGCAATCTTTTTCTAACGACTCAACTTATCGACATGAATATCAAGGTAGTAATTGCCTTGAATATGTACGATGAATTGAAAAAGAAAGAAATTGATTTCGATTACAAAACCTTAGGTAAAATGTTAGGAATTCCTATCATTCCCACTACGGCTTCAAAAGGCAAAGGAATCGACAAGTTATTCGACAAGCTAATTGATGTTTACGAAGATAGAGATTCCACCGTTCGGCACATACATATCAATTATGGCCTTTCTATCGAAAAAGCAATCAATGATATTCAGCATGAACTTTGGAAAACACCTGCTATTAGAGTTAAATACTCTTCACGCTATGTAGCCGTAAAACTTATTGAAGGTGATAAAACAACACGAAAAGAACTTAAACACTTCGACAATTACGAAGAAATAAAGGCAGTATCAAAGAAGGCAGTTGAACAACTTGAAAAAGAATATGGCGAGAATTCAGAAACCATTATAACCGATGCTAAATACGGATTTATCGATGGTGCATTGATGGAAACCTATAAAGATCAGAAAAAAGACAAGCGAATTACCAAACGTCAGCTCGATGATTTTCTAACCCATCGGATTTGGGGATTCCCCATCTTTTTGTTCTTTATGTGGCTCATGTTTCAGGCCACCTTCACCATTGGAAGTTATCCCATGGAATGGATTGACAGTGGCGTAGGATTACTGAGCAATCTTTTCCAAAACATAATGCCTGAAGGGGCTCTACGCAATTTGATAGTCGATGGAATCATTGGAGGCGTAGGTGGAGTTATTATTTTTCTACCCAACATCATGATTTTGTTCTTCTTCATTTCATTGATGGAAGATACGGGTTATATGGCTCGTGCCTCGTTTATCATGGACAAATTGATGCACAAAATCGGATTACATGGCAAGTCATTTATTCCTTTGGTAATGGGTTTTGGGTGTAATGTACCTGCAATCATGGCTACTCGCACCCTCGAGAACAAGAAGGACAGAATATTAACGATGATTATCACTCCATTTATGTCATGCAGTGCTCGACTTCCGGTATATGTTCTTATTATTTCGGCAGTTTTCCCTAACAATCAAGGCTTGGTTTTATTTAGTATTTACTTTATTGGAATCCTCTTAGCCATTGTTACTGCTATGATTATGAAGAAGGTAGCTTTTGCAAAAAAAGATGTGCCTTTTGTAATGGAATTGCCGCCTTACCGAACACCTACTCTGAGAAACACCACATTGCACATGTGGCACAAGGCGCAACAGTATTTAAAGAAAATGGGTACAGTTATTTTGGTGGCTTCTATTTTAATTTGGGCATTGGGATATTTTCCACAAAACCCAGTTTATTCTGAGAATTACGATGTAAAAATTGCTTCGATTACAGCCAATACAGCTTTAACTGATGTTGAGAAAGCGAAAGAAATAAGATTAATCAACATCGATAAAGAATCGGAACGTCAAGAGAAATCTTATATAGGCCAATTAGGTCATGGTATCGAACCCGTCATTAAACCCCTAGGGTTCGACTGGAAAATGGGTGTTAGTATCATTACAGGTTTGGCTGCCAAAGAAATAGTTGTGAGTACGATGGGTGTTTTGTATCATGCCGATATGGGCGATGGTGATAATACCGAAACACTCAAAAGCAATATAGAGAATCAAACGCATTCGTCCGGTGTACTTAAAGGTCAAAAAGTATTTACGCCTCTGATTAGCTTTGGATTTATGCTTTTTATACTCATATATTTTCCTTGCGTAGCTGTAATTGCCGCCATTCGCAAAGAAGCCAATTGGGGATGGGCAATTTTCACCATGGTTTACACCACTGTCATTGCATGGATAGTTTCGTTTCTAACTTTCCAGATAGGGAGTTTATTTTAAAAAAAATTTTTTATATTTCTCAATTCAAAGCATTATGAATCAAGACATAATCGTATATATTATAATTTTAGCTGCTGTAGTTTATAGCATATATGCTGTGATAAAAAGCATTACAGGAAAAAAGAAATCATCCTGCGATGGTTGTTCTGGATGTGATATCAAACAAGAAATAACCAAGAACCACCATTCCGCCATGAAAGCCAAAAGTAACTGCAATTTATAAAAGTAGAGTAAAGAAAAATGTGGCTTTTTCACATAATTCTTAATTTGATGAGTGTAAACTTTTTTATCCCACTTTTTTTTCTCACTTTTGTTATTCATTTACTAAATATGTTGAATTAATGAGCTATAAATAATGAAAACAAAACTAAGTTTCCTTTTTGTAATTTCAGTACTCCTAACTGTACAATTTTCTTGTTTATCAAAAAAGAAAACAAGCAGTACCAACGAAGAGAAAAATGTTAAGGTCGAATTAAGCAGCGTAGGTTTCTATAATCTCGAAAATTTATTCGACACCATTGATAATGAGAATAATGACGAAGAATATCTACCTAATGGGGCCAACAAATGGGGTTCGATGAAGTATAATTCGAAACTCAAAAGGATGTCCTACTCCATTTCACAAATTGGCATAGACCAAACTCCACTTGGACTGGCTATTTTAGGCGTTTCCGAAATTGAAAACAAAGGAGTATTGGAAGATTTGGTAAAACAACCCGCCATTGCAAACCGTTCTTATCAAATAGTACATTATGATAGTCCAGATAAACGGGGAATTGACGTAGGTTTATTGTATAATCCACGACTTTTTACAGTAACTAACAGCAAATCATACCGTTTACACACTGATGATGTGAATTTTTTCACTCGTGATCAATTGATGGTAAGTGGATATTTGATGGGTGAGAAAATCCACCTGATCGTAAATCACTGGCCATCGCGAAGTGGTGGTGAAGAACGCTCAAGACCCAAACGGAATGCAGCTGCAGCACTAACCCGCTCAATAGTTGATTCACTTTACAAAGTAGAGCTCAAAGCCAGAATTATAGTAATGGGAGACTTAAATGATGACCCTTTCAACGAAAGTTGTGCTGTGATTTTAGGCGCAAAAAAGAATGCGGAAGATGTTAAGCCAGGTGATTTGTACAATGTTTTCTGGAAAACGCTCGAAAAGGGAACTGGCACATTATCGTACAACGACCAATGGAATTTGTTCGATCAAATTATCATCTCGAATGAATTAACTCATGGCGACAAGAAAACAATGAGACTATGGAAATCCGAAGTTTTTTATCGTAACTTTTTAATTCAACAAGAAGGTAGATACAAAGGTACACCACTGCGTACACATGGAGGGGGAGTTTGGTTGGATGGATATAGCGACCATTTGCCTACCCTGATTTATTTGGTAAAAGAAGTCAACTAATACATATTCAATCATATACATAAAATAATCAGCCGATTGAATCACTTCAATCGGCTGATTATTTTTTAGAACTTTAATTAATAATTTCATAACTAACGGTTTATTCTTCTACTCTCTATTTTTTCGTATATCAATAAGTTCATCAATAACAACAGTAGAAAATAGCTAAAATCTTCGATCGGAATATCCATCAATCGAATTTGACTAAAAAATTTCCCATTGTATTCAACCACTGGCATTGAAGTAAGTACACCATTGACAAATAACATGGGGAAGAATGAAATTAAAAATGTCAATGCAAAATGAGTAAAGTTCTTTTTGAAATTAGAGAACAAAAGCACATAAACCAACAATAATACATTACTAATCAAGTTTATAAAAGTATACCATTTCCCAAAGTTCATTACTGCTAAAACTGAAAACACTATAAGAACAAACCACAGAAAATAAGTAATTTGTTTGTTGAAGTTTAGTTTTGGTAAATAAAGCTTGGTATTTTCGTAAATAAATACGCTGCAATATGGAATGACAATAAAAAACAACCATTCCTCCAACGGAAGCCCTAAAAAGCGAAGTCCGAGCGTAAATTCATCATTAAACGACCAAAACCCCAAATAAGTAAAAAGGCTGTCCCAGACAATAAAAAACAAACCTGAAATAAGGATGGCTATGGACAAGGATTTCCATTTTCGATAAAACGCAATCTTTTTTTCGAAACTAAAAATAAAAGGGAAAAGTAAACTTACCAACATCAAAGCAAGGTATGTAAATTTTTCTATGGGCATATTATTTATTTTTAAGTAGTAATGAGGAGCGGGAAGAGATTAGAAAAAGGCTAAGGCAAAAAAAATCGAAGTTTGTAAATCGAATACTCAACATCACACCCTTGCAGGACTCTGAACTCTGAACACTAAACACTAAACGCGAAACTCTTCCAATACGAACACTAAACGCTCAACTTTTGTTTAAACAAAACATTAATTATAAAAACATGGGACTATTTATAGCATTCTTTATCATTATTGCTTGGTTTTTAAACCTGACATACAGTCTTCTTTATCAACCAGTTGTATTGACTGATTACAGATTTTGGATTCATTTTTTAATTCAAATTTGGTTGTATACAGGACTTTTCATTACGGCGCATGATTCCATGCACCGGACAGTTTGCAAAAGCAAAAAACTGAATTACGCCATCGGATTTATTTCAACTATGTTATTTGCAGGTATGTATTATCCGAAGCTATTGGCCAAACATCACTTACATCATGCTTATCCCGCCACAGCCAAGGATCCTGATTACACAACTGGGAATCAGAACTTTTTTGCTTGGTGGTTTAGTTTTCTGAAACAGTATATTACTGTATGGCAAATACTTTTCATGGCTGTAACTTTCAACATACTCCTTATCTTTTTTACTGAATTACAACTAATTGTGTTTTGGGTAATTCCTTCAATATTAGGCACTTTCCAATTATTTTATTTCGGTACTTTTTTACCACATCGGCTGCCACATACCCTTGACATGCAACCGCATAATTCTCGAACCTTGCCGCGAAATCATTTTTGGGCATTTATCAGCTGTTACTTTTTCGGGTATCATTCCGAACATCACGCATCGCCCGAAACTCCATGGTGGAAGTTATATCAAGTGAAAAATAAAGGTATACAGATTATGAACAATGATTCTGAAAAAAAATAATTACCTTTGCAGACTATCCAACAAAAAAAATCAATCAACTAATATGGAGTATCCTACATTACAAGGAAAACTTATTATGACCGAATATGGCCGAAATATTCAACAAATGGTAAGTTATGCACTCACCATCGAAGACCGTGAGGAAAGAACACGTTGTGTTAAAACTGTTATCAATATTATGGGTAATATGTTTCCTTATTTGCGCGATGTGAATGACTTTAAGCACAAGCTTTGGGATCATGTGGCCATCATGTCCGATTTCAAATTAGATATAGATTTCCCCTACGAAATAGTACAGGCTGAAAATCTTTATACCCGTCCGGAAATTATCCCTTATAAAAAATCTCGTATCAAATATCAACATTATGGTCGCACGGTCGAAGAAATGATTGATAAAGTGAGCGGATATCCCGAAGGAGAAGAAAAAAATGAATTGATAAGACTCATTGCCAACCAAATGAAAAAATGTTTCTTAACGTGGAACAAAGAAGTGGTGGACGATAGGAAAATATTTGATGATTTAAGACAATTATCGCACGGAAAGCTTGATATTTCAGAAGATTTCCTGAAATTGGTAGAATCCAGAGATGTGTTACACAATAGGAAAAACAAGACTAAGAAAAAATAATACTTCCGATGGCATCTTTCAAAATTGAAGGCGGACTTAAACTCAATGGAGAAATAACTCCACAAGGTGCTAAAAATGAAGCACTTCAAGTTTTATGTGCCGTATTGTTAAGTCCTGAAACTATTACTATTAGCAATGTTCCAGATATTTTAGACGTCAATAATCTGATTGGCTTATTAAGAGATTTAGGAGTAAAAGTTGGCAAACTAAGTACAGATACTTATACTTTCAAAGCTGAAAATATTGACTTAGATTATCTCGAAACTGAAAAGTTTTACAAACAAAGTGCATCGCTGCGTGGTTCGGTGATGATGGTAGGTCCGCTGGTAGCTCGATTTGGCAAAGCACTGATTCCCAAACCAGGAGGCGATAAAATTGGAAGACGACGACTTGACACGCACTTTATTGGAATACAAAAATTAGGGGCTGATTTTGAGTATGATGCCGATAAAAAAATATATAAAATTAAAGCCGTAAAACTTCGAGGCTGCTATATGCTCCTCGATGAAGCTTCGGTGACAGGAACGGCTAATATTATAATGACAGCAGTATTAGCAGAAGGACAAACTACCATTTACAATGCTGCCTGCGAACCTTATGTACAACAACTTTGTAAGATGTTGAATAAAATGGGTGCAAAAATTTCGGGGGTTGGATCTAATTTGTTAACTATCGATGGTGTGAAAACATTACATGGTTGCGAGCATACAATTCTTCCCGATATGATTGAAGTGGGTAGCTTTATAGGAATGGCAGCCATGACAGGATCTGAAATTACTATCAAAAATGTTTCTTACAATGATCTCGGAATCATTCCAGATAGTTTTAGGCGGTTGGGAATACAGTTAGAGCAACGTAACGACGATATTTTTATTCCTGCACAAGAGAGTTATTCTATCGAATCGTTTATTGATGGTTCCATAATGACGATTTCTGATGCACCTTGGCCGGGATTGACTCCAGATTTGCTAAGTGTATTTTTAGTAGTTGCAGCCAAGGCGAATGGAAGCATTTTGATTCATCAAAAAATGTTCGAAAGTCGACTGTTTTTTGTAGATAAACTCATTGACATGGGAGCACAGATAATCCTTTGCGACCCACACAGAGCTACAGTCATTGGATTAGGAAACCAACTCCATTTAAGAGCCTCGGTTATGAGTTCACCAGATATTCGTGCAGGAATTGCCTTATTGATAGCAGCATTAGCTGCCGAAGGAAAGAGCACAATACATAATATTGATCAGATTGACAGAGGATATCAAGAAATTGATAAAAGATTGAACGCTTTGGGAGCGAGAATTGTTAGAATGTAAAATCTGTTTAGTGTTCAGTGTTTAGTGTTCGGAGTTTAAGAGTCCTGCAAGGGTGTGATACCGAGTATTCGATTTATAAACTTCGGTTTCTTTTTTGCCTTTGCCTTAGCCTTTGCCTAACTAAACGCTTCTTAAAAATAAATATTAATTTTAAAAAATATAGTTATGTTAAACAAAAGAATTGTTGATTTATTTAATGGTCAGATAAATAGAGAATTTTTCTCATCTTTTCTTTATCTTGACATGTCGAACTACTTCTATGACAGCAGCTTAGATGGTTTTGGAAATTGGTTTGGCATTCAAACTCAGGAAGAATATGCTCATGCCATGCTATTCGTAAAATATCTTCAAAACAATGGGGAAAAAGTGGTTCTTGAAGCTATTCCAAAACCAGAAATGGTATTTACAAGCATAAAACATGTGCTGGATGAAACCTACAAACATGAACTTTACATTTCTCAATCCATCAATGACATTTATGGTGTTTGTTATGAATTGAAAGATTTTAAAACTATGCAGTTTCTGGATTGGTTTGTGAAAGAGCAGGGCGAGGAAGAAAAAAATTCTGATGATTTATGCAAACGCTACGAACTATTCGGCAGTGATGGACGAGGTCTTTATCTAATTGACAATGAATTAAGTGTGCGCACATTTGCTCCACCATCCTTAGTAATATAATGAGGATTTTTCTACAATAATTGAACACTAATTTTCGCAAATTTTACTTACAAATCATAGTATAATAGCTATTTGAGTAAGTAAAATTTGTGAGAATTTTTGCATCTTGTTCAAAAAGATTTTGAACATCTTCATTTTTTAATGGACGGTTTAGAAATTTACTAAACGTCCTTTTTTGTTTTAACCACTTTTTTCATCAAATTCTCATACTCCAAGTTATTAGTAAGTCGAAAAAATAGCACAACAATATGGAAGAATTATCGTCCTTTTATCATTTAGCCCGCGAATTTGCAGTTTCCACACACCGAAGTATGTTCATTACTGGAAAAGCAGGAACAGGCAAAACTACTTTTCTTCACAACCTCAAAAAACAAACCCGCAAGCAAATGGCTATCGTTGCTCCTACGGGTGTAGCTGCGATTAATGCAGGCGGAACTACCATGCATTCGTTTTTTCAACTTCCTTTTTCGCCATTTATACCCAACCAACAGGGGCGTAAGGAATTGACCGACAAAATAAAGATGCAAGGCAACCGCAGAAAAGTAATTCAAGAACTTGAACTTCTGGTGATAGATGAAATAAGTATGGTACGTGCTGATGTGCTGGATGCGGTGGATACTATACTTCGGCATGTTCGTTATAAACACAACGAACCTTTTGGGGGAGTGCAGCTGATATTTATAGGCGATCTTTTTCAACTTTCGCCAGTGGTCAATGATAATGAATGGCAAATACTTTCACAGTATTATTCAAGCCCATATTTCTTCCACAGTCAGGTAGTGATGCAACAAAAGCCTATATATTTAGAGTTAGATAAAATATTTCGACAGTCCAATGCCAGTTTTATTGGAATACTGAATGAAGTGCGAAACAACAAACTGACTACGGGCGGATTGGAGTTATTACACAGTCGGTACAATCCATTTTTTACAGCTCCAAAAGACGATACTTACATTACACTTACTACTCATAATTACAAGGCTGACAAAATAAATGCGGAAGAACTAGTTCAGATAAAAACCAAAACACATACTTTAAAAGCCGAAATAGAAGGAGAATTTCCTGAAAAAGGATTCCCGACCGACAAAGAATTAGATTTAAAAGTAGGTGCAAAAGTGATGTTTATAAAAAACGATCAGGAAACCCCAAGACGTTTTTTTAATGGAAAAATTGGTATAATTGATTCCATTGACGACAAAACCATTACTATAAATTGTCCAGGCGATGCGGGAGCAATAGAACTGGGACGAATGGTTTGGGAAAATATAAAATATAGCACCAACGAAAAGACAAAACAGATAGAAGAGCGAGTAATTGGCACTTTTACACAATTTCCACTTCGATTGGCATGGGCAATTACCATTCACAAAAGTCAGGGCTTAACTTTCGACAAAGCCATTATTGACGCTGGGGATGCCTTTGCTTCGGGGCAAGTTTATGTGGCATTGAGCCGTTGCAGATCGCTTGAAGGAATGATTTTGTTGAGTAAGATAAAGCCTTACAGCATCGAGAACGATCGTGAAATTGTGCAATATGAACAAAATAAACTTCCGGTTGAGTTTCTCGAACAGGAATTGAGGAACTCGCTGAATGAATTTAGAGTAATTGTATTAAACGAACTTTTCGATTTCAGAATGGGTATTGGTCACATTTCAAGATGGATGCGAACCATAGAAACAAGCACAGAATCATTCAACAAAGAAACAATTCCGTTTTCAAAAGTGGTATTAAAACAACTGCAAGACATTCAAGAAGTGGCTGATAAGTTTAGGCATCAGTTGGAAACCATTCTGAAACAACAACTTATAAACGAAGATTATTTAAGCGAAAGATTAGAAGCAGCTAAAAAATTCTTTGTTGAAAAATTGCAAACTCTACTCGAAACCCTGAAACAATCGCCAGCTGTAACTGAAAGTAGAGAAAACGCCCGTGATTATAATGAGCAAATTCAAACAATTTTCAGTTTTTCAGCTCAAAAATTACATTTATTACAAGGACTAAAACACCCATTCAGTGCTGAAAACTATTTCGATAGGAAAAACACCTTCCTCCTACCCGATTTTAATGTAAATGCGTATTCAAAAAATACCAATACCAAATCTTTGACCACAAAAAATCCTTCTTTATATTTCAAGTTGGCCGCACTGCGAAACGCTTTATGTGAACCAGAGGATTTACCTATCTATTTGGTTGCTAACAATAAAACTTTGATTGAAATGGCTGATTATCTGCCTTTAACCGAAAAGGATTTATTACAAATTGATGGTTTCGGGCCTGTGAAAGTTGAGAAATATGGAAGTCAATTCCTTAAAATCATTAAAGAATTTACTTCTGAACATGGTTTAGCATCGAAAATGGATGAAAAGAAGGTAATTAAAAAAGAGACGAAAGAGAAAAAACCAAAAGGCGATTCGCACAGATTGACTTTAGAAATTTACAAACAAGGTAAAACAATAGAAGAAATAGCTACCGAACGTAATTTAGCCACTACTACAATTTGTTCACATTTATCCGTTTATATCACTAGCGGACAATTAAAAATCAACGACTTTATTAGCGAAGAGAAAAGGAATAAAGCATTGACAATTTTGGAGCAGAATAAGGACATAGATGGATCAGTTTATCAATTGTTTAATGGAATTTTAAGCAAAGAAGAAATTTCTTTCTTTTTAGCTTGGAAAAGAAACAATATTATTTAGTGTTTTGTGTTTAGCGTTTAGTGTTCGCCCATTCGTTTAATATTTGCCGTTTACAGTTTACCGTTCATCAATTAAAAATACAGAAATATGAAATTTTTTGACAAAAAAACAGAAAAACAGACTTGGCTTTATATCTTTTTTGTCATTCCGATTGGGATTTTGATTTTGTGGAAGAAAAATGCCGGTATTGGTCTGAAAGAAATAATTATTTTACTCATTGCATCGGTGGTTGCAGTGGGTATGCTTTATTTTATCAAATGGCTATCTAATAGATAAGTACTTTCGTTTCACGTTAAATTAAAGTCAAACTTAAAATATGCTTCATCAATAGATAATTATTTTTGTTAAAGTGTTATCAAGTTTACTTCTAATCTAAATATTAAGTATATTTGCAAATATACTCAATGTAGAACCTTCAAAAACTAAAATTATGCTACAAGCTACCGATAAACAAATTCTCGACAAGAAAGGGATTTCAGTTGATAAACTCAATGAACAGTTGCAATCCTTTGTTGATGGTTTTCCTTACTTGGAAATAATACGAGCAGCCGAACCTGGCCATGGTATATCACTTATTTCTAACCACTTAATCAATGATTATCTATTAGAATGGGATAATTATTTGAAATCAGATGCTAACATTTTGAAGTTCGTACCTGCTTCTGGTGCTGCTAGCAGAATGTTCAAAGATCTTTTTGAGTTTTTAGATGGCGAAAGCAATATCCCTGAGAAAAAACCTGAACTACAATTCTTTAACGAAATTGAGAAGTTTGCTTTTTACAATGATTTGGATGCGATTTGCATTAAAAATGAAGGAAAAGGTATCGTTGAATTAAAACAAGAAAATAAATTCAAGCCAATTGTAGCCAATTTATTATTGGAAAAAGGGCTTAATTATGGATCATTGCCAAAGGGCTTGTTGAAATTCCACGCTTATGCCAATGAGATGAGAACCCCGATGTTGGAACATTTGGTTGAGGGCTCTTTGTACGCAATGAATAAAAACAAATCAGTAAATATACATTTCACTGTATCGGGCGAACATCGTAGCTTATTTGAAGCTCACTTAGCCGAAAACTTGGCAAAATATGAAACAGAATTCAATGCTAAGTTTTATGTAGGATTTTCGGAACAAAAGCCATCGACCGATACAGTTGCTGTTGGATCTGACAATCAAGCTTTCAGAGAAAATGACCAACTCGTTTTCCGTCCAGGAGGTCATGGAGCTTTAATCGAGAACTTGAACGACTTAGATGCAGATGTTATTTTCATCAAAAATATTGATAATGTGGTTCCAGATGCACTGAAAAATCCTACCATAATCTATAAAAAAGTAATTGCTGGTTTACTAGTAAAACTTCAAAAACAATGTTTCGCTTATCTGGAGGCCTTGGAAAAGAATGAGATTTCTGCCCAAAAACTCCAAGAAATTAAATCGTTCTGTCAACAAGAATTAAACATACAACATCCTAATTTAGGTGAATTTGATAATAAAAAGCTGAAATACTTTTTATTTGAAAAACTCAATCGTCCGCTCCGAATCTGTGGTATGGTAAAAAATACGGGTGAACCTGGGGGTGGTCCTTTTATCACGGTAGATGCTGATGGTTCTCTTTCAACTCAGATTCTCGAAAGCTCACAAATTGATGTTGCCAATCCAGTAGAAAAAGCCAAATTAACTCAATCTACTCACTTCAATCCAGTAGACTTAGTTTGTGCGGTGAAGGATTATAAAGGTAAGAAATTCAATCTCACGAACTTTGTGGATAAGAAAACCGGATTTATTTCAAACAAATCGAAGGGTGGTAAAGAACTGAAAGCCTTAGAATTACCTGGATTATGGAATGGTGCAATGAGCAACTGGATTACGGTTTTCGCCGAAGTTCCAATCGCTACTTTCAACCCTGTGAAAACTGTAAATGATTTATTACGTCCTGAACATCAATAAAATGTAGTCAAATTTATTTTTATCCGCTAAAACAAATCGTTCCATTCGCCTTTGTACAAGGATGAATGGAACGATTCTATGATAGTATATTTTGTGTTTATTTCCGATAATACAATTATTTCAGGTTGGATTTTTTTGCTCTCTTTACAGTTTCTTTTATAAAAAGCCCTGCTGTATATTTTTCATACAATTCAGATAGATATTCCAAGCTCTTTTCTTCATTAATAAATGGT